>JBMSQQ010000048.1:0-26750 GCA_049423385.1 Silvanigrellaceae bacterium
CGCAGCGAGCGGCTGCCTGCCAACGCGAATTCATCTGCTGGGCACTGTTTGCATCAAGTTTGGGTTGGAATGTTGTTTCCGGTGTTGGCTGGGGGAGGGTGCTTTGTGGGCGAAGTCCCTTCAAGGCTGCAGCAGCCGCTCCACGTGCCGTTGTTTCAAAGTTGGTGGGTCGCACCAATGTTGTTTGAAGCGAATCAGCCTGGAACTGCATGAGGTCATTGTTTTGCGCTGCACCGCCATCAACTCCGACCTTTGAGATTTTCAGGCCCGAGTCTTTTTGCATCAGTTCGAGTAATTGTGCGTTTTGCAGTGCAATGCTTTCGACCACGGCCCGCGCGACCTGGGATTTGCTGGTTCCGCGCGACAAACCAAAAAGGGCACCCTTTGCGTGAGGGTTCCAGAAGGGGGCGCCAAGTCCTGCCAAGGCAGGCACAAAAAGCACGTTTGGATCACGCGCGTCCTGATTCGCAAGAGCTTCGATTTCCGACGCAGCCTTGATCCATCCAAATTGGTCGCGCAGATATTGCACTGCAGCTCCAGCAATGAACGCTGCGCCTTCGAGTGCATAGCTCAGCTTGCCATCGCTGTGGCCGAACGCCACGGTGGTGAGCAGACCTGAGTGGCTGGGAACCGCCTTTTCGCCAGTGTTCATCAACAGAAATGCGCCTGTTCCATATGTGATTTTTGCTTCACCACTTGTGGTGCAGCCTTGGCCGAAAAGTGCTGCCTGCTGATCTCCCAGTACCCCAGTGATGGGAATATTGTCGGGCAGAACAGACAATCCACGGGTCTTGCCGAATGTTCCGCAGCTGGGAATAATTTTTGCCAACGCACTCTTGGGTACGCCAAACAAACCAAGGAGTTCATCGTCCCAATTGCCGGTCTTGAGGTTGAACAAGAGAGTTCTTGAGGCATTGGTAGGATCGGTTGTGAATGACTCATGATTGCTGAGTTTGAAAATCAGGAAACTGTCGATGGTTCCCAAACACAGATTGTTTGTGGCATTCCATTGCAGCAGTTGAGGCCGGTTCTTCAGCAGCCATTCCATTTTGGTGCCACTGAAATAGGGATCGCAAACGAGTCCTGTGCGCTGGCGGATTTTGTCGTTCCAGGTGCTCTCGCGCAGCCCAAGGCAGCGTTCTGCGGTGCGTCTGTCTTGCCACACCAAAGCATTGCCCGCAGTTTCTCCGCTGGTGCGATGCCAGGCAACACAGGTTTCACGTTGGTTGGTGACACCAATCGAAATGATGTCCTCCTTGCGCGCTTTGGGGTGTTTGCCCTGCAATTGGCTCCAGCTTTTTTCGATGGCTGTGAGCACGCTTTTCCAGATGTCATCCGGGTTGTGCTCAACCCAACCGGGTTGTGGGAATATTTGCGGGAATTCGACTTTTTGGTGCGCGAGCATTTCGAGGGAGTCCGCAAGAAAAAATGCCGCGCTTGAACCTGTCGTGCCTTGGTCAATAGCCAGAATGAGTTCTGCCATGTTACCCTCGTTTGATTGAATTTGTGCCTCGTAGGATAAGGTGATGGGCATGACTGTGCAACCTCTGCATGCAAGCAAGTCGACAAGCGAAATGGCAAACAACTCAGCAGGCAACTCGAACCAACTTTTGGAGACATTGCCGCTCGAGCAGCAGGCCGGCTTGTTTGTCTGGCCTTCTCTGGCGGGCCCCGAAATCAGCCCTGAAGAAAAATATTTGTTGTCGTTGTACAAGCCGAGCGGTGTGGTCTTGTTCAGGCGCAGCATGAAGACCCTTGCTCAAGCGCGTAAATTGTGTGCAGAAATTCATGAGCTTACAAAGGCTGATCACCAACCTCTCGGTGCGGTGGTTGCCATCGACGAAGAGGGCGGGCGGGTTTACCGCATGCCAGCTCCCTTTCCTCGCATCGAGCCCGCGGCGGCATTTGCATCTCCCGAACGAGAAGATGATTTGCGCTCGCAGATCATCCTGCAAGCGTCGACCGCAAAGGCCATCGGCATCGATTGCATGATTGCGCCCGTTGTAGATGTTCTCACGCGCACCGACAATCCAGCGATTGGCGATCGTTCTTTCAGTCCCGATGCCGAAACGG
Source organism: Silvanigrellaceae bacterium (assembly GCA_049423385.1). Taxonomy (GTDB): domain Bacteria; phylum Bdellovibrionota_B; class Oligoflexia; order Silvanigrellales; family Silvanigrellaceae; genus RFOM01. Next base: position 2,074 of record JBMSQQ010000048.1, read on the forward strand.
TTTCACGCTGCGCAAAGATCGTGGCCGAGGAGATACGTCGCGCAGGATTGTTGAGTTGTGCGAAACATTTTCCTGGTCATGGACACACCGACAGCGATTCCCACAAGGGATTTGCAACAACGGATGTGGCTCTTGAAGTCTTGCGGATGCGTGAATGGTTGCCATTTCGCAGTCTCATTGAATCCAGCCAGATTCCAATGATTATGACTGCTCATGTGATTTGCAAAAGCATAGATTCTGCAGTGCCGGCAACCTTGAATGCGACCATTTTGAAAACGCATCTGCGCACGGAACTGAATTACGAGGGGCTCATTTTATCGGATGATCTGCGAATGAACGCTATCTCTGACCACTACTGCGTTGCAAAAAAAGTCACCGCAGCAATTGTGGATGATGGGCAAAACCCGGATGACGTTTCGGATGACTCCTTCCTGCGCAGCGCATCGTGCGACGCCTTGGAGGCAGGTTGCGATGTGTTGTTGAGTTGTCAGTCTATTGTTCGTGAAAAGACCGTTCTCGAGGCAGTGCGCGACCATCTTGCGACACATGGTGTCGATCGATGGAAGGACAAATTGGAACGAGTACAACGGTTACTTCTGAACCGAAGGAGTCTTGAGAGTTGAATGTTGCACCTTGAGAGGGTGAATGCTTGTGATGGTGACGTCGCCATCGGCAACCCTCAAGGTGACTTCCTTGCTGTTTTTGGTGTTGTAAAGAGTCGGAACGCCCGCCAGGATTCGCAAGGTTCGAGCTTTTTTCTCACTGGGAGCAGTGATCTGTACAACCGCAGCTTGCGAGTTTGGATTCACCAAATTGAGAGTCAAATTGTCGTTCAAGCCGCTCAGCTGAACGGCACTTTTGCGTCGAACCATAATAGGATAATCGCCCGGCACCGTGACGTCGCCGTCGCGTGGAAGATCATTCAAATCGAGTCCATAGAATGCCATTGCAGGGGTGATGCCTGTTGCTGTAAAAATCGACAGGAGCAAGAACGATGCAGCTGCAATTGTCCTCGACCTAGGGTAACGGCACGACGTGATTTGCATGAAGAGCACTCCCAATAATCCCCATCATTGAGCTTTGGGATAGGTTATCGTTTCATGACAGGTTTGTGCATACCCGGTGAGCCGCGCTTTTGACGTTCATTCAACTCCCGGAGATTTCGGCCTATCTGTTGAGAGTTTTGTGTTCACATGACAGAGTGCTGTGTTGAAAATTTTTCAGGAGCAATTCGGTGATTTTGCAGAGAGTGAATGCTCAGAATGCTTTCATTATCAGCGCGGTTTTGCACTTTTGCATACTGTGGATCGCCGCTTTGACCTTGCCGGATCAGCTGAAACCCAAGGAGCCCCAATCGGTGAAGGTCCGGCTGGCAGAGCCACAGAAAGCGCCTCAACCTGTGGCAGAATCAATCAGCACTCCAAAGCCAAGACCTCCCGTACGCGTCGACCGGAGGCAGCCGCCTCCCGAAAAGCCCATCGAGAAGCCTGAGGTTCGTGCGGGACTTTCCGATTCTTTGGCCAAACCCGGAACTGCGAACGCAAGTGCTCCGGCTATCGCAGTTGGCAATTCGAGTCTTGCGACGGTCAATCCTGACGATGCAAACAAGCCACCACCTGCTCCATTGTCCGGCAACGACGTCGATAATGTTTCCGAGGCGGTTGCCGACACACCGGCGCGATGTCCCGTTCCTCCCAATCTGGAGTTGACGACGGATGCTCTGAATGCGGGACTCACAAATGCCGAGGTCGTGATTGAAGTTGTGGTCTCTGCCATCGGTGATGTTCGTGATGCGAAACTCAAGACAGGTACCGGCTATGACATCGACAAGATCGCACTCAAAGCCGCCTTGAAGCTCAAGTGCTCGCCGGCAATTTTGTCCGGAAAAGCTGTGGGCGTTGCAGGAAAGAAACTCGTTTGGAAGGTGATGTATGACTAGGAAGATTCTCTTGGGGGCTTTTCTTTCGTCGCAGGTGTTGACGGCGGTGGCGGAAACGACTTCACCCGCTGTCACCCCCTCACCCGCTGCCACTGCAACTCCTGCTGTCACGCCCACACCTCCCGCCTCTCCGGATTCTGTTGCCACCCCCACACCTGCTGCAGCTGCCACTGCAACTCCTGCGCCGTTCGCCAAGGAAAGCGAAAAGAAGCTTCGCAAGGTGAAGGGAACGGTCGGAGCTTTGGGCAGCAAAAAAAAGGTTCAGGGTGTTTCGATTGTCGCATTGCCTGCGAAGGAGATGACAACCGAAACGGCCGCAGATGGTGGATTCGAATTCGAAATACCGTCGGATGTGACGATTCTTTCCTTCAAGAAAGAGGGATACGTACCACTTCAATATCAATTGGCACCCGATCAAACCGACATGGGCTTGTTGATGCTGGAACCCGCTGCAGAGCTCCTGGGTGTTGGCATCATTCGGGCACGCCGCAAGGTTGAAGTCAGTCAACAAAGTCTGACTCGCGATGAGATTCTGCGTGTTCCAGGAACCGGTGGAGATCCTGTTGCAGCATTGCAGACCTTGCCTTCGGTATTGCCGGTCTTTCCTGGCGCGGCCAACGTAGTCGTGCGCGGCAGTGCACCGGAAGACACGAAAAGTTTTTATGATCGGCTGGAATTGCCGTTTGTATTTCACCTCGGCGGTCTCGGAACAGTGATTCCGACCCGCGCACTCGAGGGAATCGATTTTTTCCCGGGCGGATTTTCCTCGCTTTACAACGATGCTATTGGCGCGACCATTCAATTGCGCTCGGAGAACAAAACTCCTCAGAGGACTTCCGGTGAAGTCGAATTTGCCCTCAAGCAATCTGCCGTGTTTTTGGAATCGCCGACACAAGCGTTTGGTGAATCTCCCGTTGGCGTTCGTGCAGGTTTTCGTCGCAGCTATCTTGAACTTTTCGTGCCAATCATAAAAAAGGTGGCTGGCAATCGGCTGCAGCTCTTCACTGTTCCGAATATCACCGATTATCAGCTGATCCTCGATGGCAAACACAGCCGCGGGACTTGGCAGGCTTACCTTGTTGGCGCCGCAGATCGATTGAACCTCGTTGTTCCAGCGGGTCAATCAAACAATTCCGATGGCACGGCCCAATTTTCCTTGTTCAATTATTTTGAGGTCGCAGGTTTCCGTTACAGTGCCAATTTGGGGGATGGTTGGGGTTTGACGGCCGTTCCCCAACAGCGTCTGGTCATCGTCAATCAGGAAATTTTCGACAATACAGTCGATGTGCGCGGAAACCGCTTTGGACTCGATGTTGCCTTGGATAAAAAATTCAGCAATGAATTTTCGGCATCGATTGGAGTTCGGCCTGAGTACGACAGAACCGTTTCCAAGGTCAATGCAATTCAGCTGCCGCCAACCGGCTTCACTCCTTTTTTCGACACAGACACAGCCACAAAAACGACCTCCGACGTCAAGCGCAATACGACCACGATCCAAGGGCACATCGATGCGATTTGGAAACCGGGCGAAAATGTGATGCTCAACCCCGGGCTTGCTTTTCTGCAAGGAAACAAGTCGACCCAGCGCGCGGCAGACCCGCGTTTTTCGTCGCGTTGGCAGGCGACCGACAGCACTGCATTCAAATTGGCTGCAGGCATCTACAGCCAGCGACCCGGACCACAATTCGATTCGATTGATTATGGCAATCCCGATTTGACGCTCGAAAAGGCACGGCATCTGGTTCTTGGTGTTGAAAACAAGATTGTCGATGACGTGGATGTTGACCTGCAGGTCTATCAAAAGAAACTTTGGGACTTGGTGGGCACCGCAACCACGAACCCACTGCTCAAGTATGAAAACAATATCGAAGGCCGAGCCTATGGTGCTGAAATATTGCTGCGCAAGACACGCAAGGGCGTCTGGAATGGTTGGTTGAGCTATGGCTACAGCCGTTCCGAGCGCCGCGATCCTGCACTCGATCAATGGCGCATTTTCAGCTTCGATCGCCCGCATTCACTGAATGTTGTGGGGTCCTACAGGTTTACGGGCCGTTGGGAACTGGGCGCCCGGTTCCAGTATTTGAGTGGCGGTCCATACAATATCCTCAATGGTGGAACGTTTAACCAGAACACAGGTCGCTATCGACCCAATGCGCCGACGCCAACTCCGGTGATCAGCATCAATGATGGTCGCAATCCTCCCTTTGCTCAGCTCGACGTCCGCACCGATTACGATTTCCTGTTCAGCGATTGGACCCTCACCACATTCTTTGAATTGCAGAATGCAACCAATCGGGAAAACACCGTGGGCTATCGGAATGCGCCCGACTTCAGCAGCCGGGAGCCGATTGCCGGTACGCCAATCATTCCCAACCTTGGCATCAAAGCCGTATTTTGAGGAGGCGGGTCATGACATCTCGTTTGACGTTGTTGGTTGTTGGTGCGTTGGCCCTGACATCTTGTCGCGCTGGACGTAATTTTTATGTGCTCGAGGAAATCAGGGTTCCTGCATTGCAGTCATTGCAGAAAGTCGATGCGGCGATTGATGGCCAGCATTGCTTCGATTTGAACGGTGAGAAGGTCTGCCAACAATACCCCTTGCGTCCTGCGGAGAAAATCCACTTCCGGTTCTTGGCTCTCGCACCTTCGACGACCGCTCCGATGACAATGTCGGTCGCAAAGTTGAAGCGTGCCAAGTTGCCTCAGCTGCTCGACGCGAATTCCGACTGCGAAACAATTCTCAAGGCCGCAGCAAAGATCCAGAACGTCGAGGTTCCTGTTTCCACGCTGGGTTTGAGTGAGGCTTCCTGGCGTCGTGAATTGAAACAGGAAACCCCCATGCATATTGAAGAACATGTTCTAACCTTCAACACCCCGGCATTTGAGACCTTGTTGAACGAGGCGCTTGTGGCTGGCTGGTTGCCCCTTTTCACCCTGGAATATGATGCGAAGATTGAGGGTGATGTGTTTCGCGCGGATCGTGGTGCATTCACTTTCGTCATTGCCTCGGCGCCACAAGGTAATGCCGGAGGGGGGACAAACGGCGGAACAAGCGACTCCGCCCGATGTCTTGCCAAAGCCTTTGCCGGAAATGGCACCACAACGACCAACACCGCTCCGTTCATCAAGAGCATGAGTCCGGCAGCAGGAAGCAAGGCTATTGGCTCACCCTTCGATTTGCAGATGACCCTCTCCGATGCAGATCCGGATGATGGAGCAAAGCGTCGTGTTCAATGGTACTTGAGCAGGGGAGAGCTTGAAAATCAGCGCGCTGCCAGTACACGATTGACTTTTTCGGGATCCGAGCCGTTGACAGCGGTCGGGGTTGTGCGCGATTTGCAGGGAGGGCTTGATTTCTCCTGGACAACCTTCACGGGGAATTGAACCGGATACGTTTTTTTAATTTCGCTCCCATTTGAATGAGGTCACTATGTCTTTTTCATTTTTGAATGCAGAACAATCGGCGCGTTCCATAGACGTGACATCGATCGAGAATGCCCTCGTCGATATGCTCGTGCGTGCCGAGGAGACAGACCTTCATCAATTGGGAATGCACAAGGGACGCATGCAGTTGGTTGAGGGCGGAGATCAGGCTCGTGTGCTTGCGAATCTCGGTAAACTGACGGCTGAAGTTGAGCTTGGCGGAAGCGCTGCGAATGCATTGCGTGCCATGGCCCTTGTGGGTGCCGAGGTGAGTTACAGTTCTTGTGTTGCCAGGGATCAATACGGTGATTCTTTTTCAGCGCGTCTTGAGCAGTTGAGCATTCGCAATCGACTTGCGGTTGTGCAGGGGACGACCGGCACGTGTCTTGTCGTTGTCACGCCCGACGGGGAGCGCACCCTCAACACCCATTTGGGTGCTTGTCGTGCCTATCACAGAGGATTTGTTCCAGAGCAAGATATCAAGAACAGCAAAATCTTTTTCACCACCGGTTACGTCTGGGACACTCCGGAGCAAGTGGATGCCATCGAACATGCCTTGAATGTTGCCAAGCAAAACAACGTCAAAATCGCGCTTGATGTTGCTGATCCCTTCGTTGTTTCACGCAGCAAGGAGCTCTTCCAGCAGCTTTTCCGTTCGCACGTTTCGCTGGTATTCGCCAATGCACAGGAAGCGGAAATGCTGGTGGGTTGCACAGGTCAAAAGGCTGCCTTGACTCTTGGCGAACAAGTTGAACTTGCCGTCGTGAAAGATGGTGCGCAGGGAGCATGGATTTGCCATCGCGGAGAAGCTCTCCATATTCCAACCCGCAAGGTGAATGTCGTCGACACGACAGGCGCCGGTGATTTGTTCGCAGGTGGTTTCCTTCTCGGGCTGGTACGAGGTCGCTCCCTGAAAACCTGTGGCGAACTTGGAACTCTTCTCGCGAGTGACACGGTGACTCACATGGGTGTGCGTCTCAGCAAGGGAATCGAGCTGACCGCCCGTCAGCTTTTGTCGTAAATCCGGGATTCCTGGATTTCCTTTTCAACGCTGGCAAAAATGAAGCGGATCCGCTCCTGTTTCGATAATGCGGTGCGAACAAGGCTGCTCGAAAGGGCGGCCACTTCGTTTCTGTGAATACCATCCATCCAGGCAATGTCACCGGCAGCAGGATCATCCAACGCAGGAAGCATCACGACACCGCTCGGGTGCGATTTTGGATGTTCACTCTTGAAGTCGTGATGCAGTGGTCTTGGACTCACAAACAAGCGGGTGGTTTTGAGGAGTTCGTCACCATTCAGAGTTCCCGTGGTGGGATCCCTCCACTTCGGAATTCCGACAAACGAATCCCACCCAAGAATCAGGGAAAAACTCGAGGCGGGATGAGTTCGTCGCAACTGGGTCAATAACCAATGCGTTCCTCGATATGTTGGAAGCTGGAGTTCAATGTCTGAAACCTGAAGATGGGCCTTGAGCTCTGGCGGGCATTCCTTCAGTGCCGATTGAAGCCAGGACAGCCTTTGTTGACCTGTCGCAACGGGAGATTTGTCCCATCTCTCCGGCGAAGGGACCAACCAGATTTCATCGATTTCACCACTATGTAGAGCCATCTGGGCGAGCAGGAAGTGACCAAAATGTGGGGGGTCAAAGGCTGCGCCGAGGATTCCAATTCGATTTTTTTCTGGCTTTGTGCCTGAATTCATGAGTTTTTATCCCCAGATGAGTTTGATTCGCCTGTCTTGAATGGAAGATCGGTCATAGCCATCCCGAAGTTCAATGTTCTGTCCAAGTTCTTTGCACTGGCAAAGCAAAAGACACGATTCATTTCCCCCTTCAGACAATGCTGGATTTATAAGATAATGGAATTATTGAAAATTAAAAAGTCAAGCTGTTTTTGGCACAGGTCCTGCTGAGAGCTGTTCAAACGCATTGAGGCATGAGGTGTAGTATGAAAGCGTTGTGGATTCTCAAATCGGTTTTGTTGGCAACCTGCCTTTGGGCGGCAGGACCTGCTTTTGGTTATGAACTTACCCACGATTATTACAACCGCTTCCGCAGTCCGTACAAATACAATCTGTATTTGTCGCAACAGGTGAGCGCTGCACAGTCGGACGTTGCACTGGACAATTCACCAAGCAGTCAACGCTTGGCAGGGAATGGTCTTCAGTTGTCTGCCGGCATGGAACATTTCCGGTTCATCCAGACGGGCGGATTTTTTTCGACAACCCAACTGCAGGGTACGGAAAATTCACGCAATGAACTCCGCTTAGTGGACTCCGGAGTTGATCTAAAAATGGTGATGAGCACTCCCGTGAGCAACGTGATTGTTGGCGGTGCGGCTGTTTATTCTCGCGCCAATCTCGATGTTGATGGAGAGCGACTTGCCCTCAATGGAGCTGGATACCGCGGTCTTTTTGAGCTGAGTTATTTCGCATCCACGCAGGTCAGCCTTTTTCTGAGTGCCAGCCACACTGTCACCAGCTACAGCGGAAAGAATGGCAAGGGCGATGCGATCAAGCCGGTGGCAAGAACCTCTCGGGTTGGTGCAGGTTTGACAGTTTGGCTCTGAACCGGCACGCTTCTCAGCAAATCCTTTGCAGGATAAGTTGAGGAGCACAGTTGAATGGCCTTCTGTTGGAAGTCAGCTTTTTCTGGTGCAATGGGTGGACTGGTTGCAAGCCTTGCAATCTGGTCCACTCTGCATTTTCAAGACACACAACGTGAGCGGACACCGCTTTCGCAGGCCGAACAGGATGCATCGTTGAGGTCTGCACCCCTGTTCGTCCACAAGGGGCAAACCGTTTCGTCAGCGCAATTGTCGAGTGAGCTCAGGCTTCAATTCGAGCGCGCAACCTCGGTTCGAAGTCAGTCGATGCGCGACGCAGAACTTCAGTTTTACAAGGAAGTCGACAAGATTTCCCGATTGCACATTCTCGAGAAAGAGCTTGCGGCGGGTTCAAATTCAAAATCGAATTCAAATGCAGATTCCAAAGTTCTGGCAGACCGCGAGGCTGAACTCCTCCCCCGCGAGGAAGCCTCGATCGAGGATGCCAGAGGCCTCTATGAGGCGAGCGATCCGTCTGCTCCACGTGAAGGTTTTGCGCCGGTCAAAAATCAATTGATAGGATATCTGAATGAGGTTCGTCGCAGGGAGGCATTGGAAACCTGGACAAATGGACTTCGCGACAAGGGCGAGTGGAAGATGCTTTTGAGTCGTCCGTTTCCCTTGCCCGAATTGTCCTCGCTGAATCTCCTTGGTCTTCCGAAGGATGGCAAAGGTCATCCGAATGCACTGGTGTTTGTGGATTACCTTTGCAACAACTGTTCCCAGTTTCTGGTTGAGTTTGCCAAGCGCGTCGAAGACTATCGAGGAGAGTTGCAGCCCGTCTACATTCCATTTCCTTATACCAAGCCGGAACGCTCGATGGCTCTGGCTCGAGGTGCACTGTGTGCGCAGCAATTGGGAGAGTTCTCATCCTTTCACATGGCGGCGCTCACCAAGGGCGAGCTCCTCTCCGAAGTTTCGGTTTTCGACATCGCCCGGCAGTCAGAAGTTCGTATGGGAGAATTCAAGGCTTGCTATCGGTCGGGTGAAGGACTTGCAGAACTGCTGGGCCGTGCCCAAGGCTTGGCCCGTAACTTTGGCTTGATGCAAACACCGGCGATTGTTTATCAGGGCCAATTGCTTGAGGGTTCCAAAATTATTGAAAATTTCGACGCCCTTCTGAAAAGCGCGCCACCCCAGGGTCAGTTGACAAAACGTGGCGATGAAAATAAACGTCGAGGTCCTTCGCAGCCGTAGCTCAGTTGGTTAGAGCACTGCCTTCACACGGCAGGGGTCCGGGGTTCGAGTCCCTGCGGCTGCACCATTCTTGCGCAAATCGCGTAGACCACCGTTGAAAACGGCATCCGTAGATTCCTTCCAATATCCAAGTGCGTTCGTGAGGACTCGGTTTTCAGCCGTGACTGTTCAAATTCAACAAGATCTTTTTTCACCAGGGCAATCTGTTCCGCTTCGTTGAAATTCAACCAGCGGGACGTCAGTGCATCACGCTCCTTGCTTGTCATCGATTCACTCTGCACATGAAGTTCTTTCCACTCCGCCCGGATGGCATCAAGTTCTCGGGCGAACTTGCTTTGCCTGGTTTTTTCTCGATCCGGGGGCATTGGGCCTGTTTCAAGCAGCAGTTGGTGAATGTGGCATCGCTCGTGCGCGAGGAGAGCCAATTGTTCAGCGCCGGTCATTTGGGTTCGCGAATCCTGAGGCCAACCAAGATAAACGAAGTGCTTGTCTTTGCTTCCTTGTGTGGCGAGGCTCCAGGACATCGGCGTCGACAGCGGCGGAGGCAGGGCCACGAGCACAATTCGATCGGATGACTCCGCATCAGAGGAAAAACATTCCGCAATGCGGGTCGCGACATCCTCAAGTGGCAGCCAATTGTTTTCCGGTTGTTGCGGTGCAGCGGAAAGATGTCTTTTTGTTGGCATCGCTCTGGCTTTTTCAATCACTTCCTTGACCCTGGACTCACATTCGACAGGAAGTCCAACGGTTTTTCGCAACAGCTGTTGGATGAATTCATCATTCGACAAATTATCCTCAACCTTTCCGATGACGCGATGAACCGTGTCGTAGAATTCTTGCAAATTGTACCTGGCATCATAACCAGGCAAATCACAATGCCGCATCCATGCGTGCTGGATCGTTTCAAGATCCCCGGTGGGTTGAGCTTGGAAAATCCTTTCGCGCAGCCAGGAAAGGGTTGAGGAAGAGGGTGCCAAGCCACACATGGAAAGTGACCATGCAAGTTGCCAGAGCAAAAAGGTCGAATCGGTGAAGTTGAACAAGCCATCCGTGTGGTTGATGCTCCCTGCGCTGGAAGCAATTTCGTCCAATTGTGTGGCAATCGTTTTGAATGCAACGGGAGTTGGCATGTTCTCTGGATGCTCCTTCCGCTTCGGGGCAGTGATTGTGCGTTCAACGCCCGATGATCGGTGGGCAAAAAACAGGGGGCTGATTTTGACCAGTCAACCCGACGGGATTAAGCTCGCACAACTATAGTTTCGCAAATTCAGGAGATTTGAACAATCATGACGGCAAGGATGTGTCTTTTTCTTTCGACCTTTTTCCTTGCAGGCACGTTTTTGTTTGGCTGCAGCAAATCGGAAGGTGCTGCGGAGATTGTGGCACCGGCGGCACTTGCGAGCTGTTTCTATGAGGCATCCAACCAATGCTATGAATACCATTCAGCCGCCGTGCTTGATTCGGAGAAACCTTTTTGTGCCTTGGGCAATGGCACGTGGAAGGATTCTTCGGGATGTAAAGCGGCAGGCAAGGTCAAGGGTTGCCAGGTGAACGCGGGTGGAGCGAAAGCAATGGTTTTTTGGACCTATGATGCCACCGATGGACCCGCTGCAGTTGATTATTTTTGCGACCCTGCTTCCGACGTTCGGGTGAGCGGCGCGACCAAAACAATTGTCGTTCCTTGAATCATGAAAACTCTTCGCAGAATTCTTCATCTGCCTGATTCCATGGGTTTTGCCCGGGCCATGTGGGAGCGTTTCGCTTTTTCCGACATCAATCCCTTGATGAACCAGCTCAGAGGCCGTTCGGCTGAGCTTGAAGATGTCGAAAAACTCATTTGGATTCGAAGATTTGAGAACGACCTTCACGATTATCGCGAACAAATGGAGCCTGTGCTGCCGGCGCTGCGCGCGTCGGTCATGCAGACGATCGCCAGGGCAGAACGTGTTTCCTTGTGGAAGATGTTTATCATTCATTTGATTGACGTGGCCTTTTCGATTGTCGCGGCTTTGTTGGCGATTCGAATTTTGAGGATTTTTGAGGAAGAGGCGTCCGGTTCTGCGACATCCGAGAAAATCGGCTTGAGCCTGCTTTTTGCACTCGGAGTTTTCGTCCTGAATATTTTTGCTGCGAGTCTTCATGCACAAAAAATTGATCGTGAAACATTGGTTGTTTTTCGAGTGCAGGCTTACCTGACGCGTTGGTTGAATGAGTTTGTTCTCAAGATGTCGCGCAACTCACGGGCAAAATTTTCGACGTCCGATATTGTCAATCTTGCCCAGACCGACAGTCGGCATATTGCCGAGTTTTATGCGCACGCCGGTGTTGATTTCCCGGTTTTGTTCGTCAGCTCCACCGTGATTGTTCTCATCATGTGGTCGTATGTGGGCCCTGCTGCATTTGTCGCGCTTGCCATTTTGATGGCGCAGATTCCCGTGTCGATGTTTTTTTCGTGGCTGGGGAGACGCTTTCATCATGAGCTGATGCGGCGTAGCGATCATCGATTGTCGCTGGTCACGGAATGGATCCAGGCTGCCCGGCTGGTCAGATATTTTGGATGGTCGCAAAAATTTGTTTCCGACATTGCCGCTGCGGCACGCAGGGAGTTTCGTCAGGATCTCAAAATCAAGGCGCACTACAGTTCATCATTTGCTCTTTCAACATCCTGGTGGATGCTGGTGGCACTTGGTGTGTTTGCAGGGTTTCTTTGGTTTCACAGTGGTCACTCTGCAAGCCAGGTGTTTGCTGCCATCTGGCTTTCATCCATCTTGGGCCAGCAGCTCAATCCGTTGCCCTGGTTCGTGAGGATTTGGTCCGAGGCAGTCGTTGGCAGCGAAAGGCTTTCGCGTGTCTTCAAGGAGCAATTGCAATCCGAACAGTTTGCCGAACGCGGATTTTCGCGGCCAGTCGATTGTCGATGGTCGCCAGAAAACGTGCTGTCAGCCAGAAATATTTCCTTTATCCTTGAAGACGTTTGGGTTGAGTGGCCGGATGTTGCGCAACCCGCGCTCAAGAACGTGTCGATCAACATTCCTGCGGGCGGTTTGACTGCGATCGTTGGACCTGTGGGTGCCGGAAAATCTGTCCTTCTTCAGACCCTCATGGGCGAAATCACACCAACCCGTGGTCGGGTGAATTTGTCGGCAGAAGTCGAATTGAAAGATGGCAAGGTCGAGAAGATTTTTTGGCCCGTCCATTGCATAGAGTCGCTTGAATTGCTGCGACGTTGGCAAACCTTCGTTCCTCAGGAGGCGTTTGTTGCAGCGGCATCGGTGCGTGAAAATGTTCCTTTGCGGTATTTTTCCGACGGCGAATGGAACCAAGACCTCGATGCAAGAGTCATGCAAGCTCTGGAGCGCGCGCAGCTCGCGATTGATGTCAATGATCTTCCGTCTGGTCTGTCCACCGAACTTGGCGAGCGTGGCGTCAATCTGTCGGGTGGTCAAAAACAAAGATTGAGTCTGGCACGTGCCGAATTTGCTGAGCGGCAGCTGATTTTGTTGGACGATCCGCTGAGCGCTGTCGACACCCAGACGGAAGACAAGTTGTTTGAGGAACTTTTAAAGGGGTGCTGGACATCGCCCAAAACCCTTGTCTGGGCGACCCATCGTCTCAACCATCTCCGGCACGCAGAATTGATTGTGGTTTTGGATGGAGGAGAAATTGTTGAACAGGGAAGTTGGCAGGAACTCAACCGCAGCGGAACAAGATTGACAAGAATTCTCGTGCGGGGTGAGCAATGACGCAAGTCGCCCAGCGTGGCTTTATAGCCGAAGAAAAGCGCGGAACAGGTGGCATTGGGGTTGGCTTTTATACCCGTTATCTATCTTCGATTCAGGGTATTCTCTGGATGGCCCCCATTCTTTTGTTTCTCATCATCACCGAGAACTTTTTTGCCAATGGCTTTCGATGGCTTGTTTCCTTGTGGGTCGAGAAGTGCAGTGGAGCGGCTTGTGCCGGTGCCGGTGGGATTGAATCCCAATTGAGGATGTTCTTTGCCAACAGCTCGCCGCAACGCGGGCTTTCTGCACTGATGTTTTTTATTCTTTTTGCGGTTTTTTATCGAGCCCTGACGTGGACTGTCGTGACCGGCTTTCTTGCCAGGGGTGGGCGAGCGCTGCACGATCGGGTTGTTGAAAACCTTTCGAATGTGCCTGTGACATTCTACGATGAAAATCCCACAGGTCGCATTGTTCGACGTTTCAGTGGTGACTATGCAAACCTTCTCGTTCAGATCCCGAATTACATCAATGATATTTTTGGATGCATTGCGGAAATTCTCTGGATCTTTGTTCTCGTCGGCTTCAATTCGCCGGCAGCATGTCTTTCGTGTGTTCCCTGCTGGATGGTATATTTTCGGGTTCAGAATCTTTTTCGTCCTGCAAGTCGAGAGATTCAACGCTTGAGCAAAGTACTTGAAACACCTTTCTGGTCGGTGTTCACTGAGTGTGTTGCAGGGATGCAGACCATCCGAAGTTATGGCCGAATCGGAGAATTCCAGGCCCGACTGCAGTTTCTTCAGAGCCGATATGGCCTGGCATTTCTGGCCCAGAACCGCATGACCCGCTGGCTCAATGTTCGCCTGAAAATGACTTCAGAGCTGTTTGGACTGGTCGTCACGGTTTTTGTGATTTGGGCGTTGGTTGAAGGACGCATGGGCGTTGGCGTTGCGGGTTTCCTGATGAGCCTTTCGATAGGTCTCGACAGCACCATGCAGTGGCTCACCCGAAGTTTTTCGATGATTGAATCCACGATGGTTTCGTTGGAGCGGATTCTCGAATACCGACAGCTGCCGCACGAAAGGATCACCGCATTGCAGCAAAGTCCCGAAGGGCAAGACGGTTCCAGCGGCTCTGAAATCGTCTTCGATTGCTATTCTGCGCGCTATCGGTCCTCGCTTCCTTCGGTGTTGTCCGATGTTTCCGTGACAATTCGAGCGGGAACCCGAGTCGGAATCATTGGTCGCACCGGAGCAGGAAAATCGACACTTTTCCAGGCACTTTATCAGATGGTGCATGCGGATGGTGGGCAAATTTCCGTGGGCGGACGCCGTATCGATTCCATGCCGCTGGCGGAAGCCCGCAAGCTTTTCGCCATTGTCCCACAGGAACCACACCTTTTTGCCGGGACCTTGCGACACAACCTGGATCGATTGGGAACGCAATCAGACGCTCGCCTTTGGGAAGTTCTGAAAGCGGTGCGATTGGCCGATTTCGTCGCGACAAACTTGCCGTCTGGACTCGACACTCATGTGCTCGAGCGAGGTGCAAACTTGTCGGTCGGCCAGCGGCAGTTGCTCTGCTTTGCCCGAGCCTTGTTGCTGGATGCGCCAATTGTCCTCATGGACGAACCCACCGCGAGTGTCGATCTTGAGACGGATGCGCTTATTCAAATAGCCGTCAAGGAACTCTTTCGCAGCAAGACGGTCCTCATAATTGCCCATCGGCTTGAAACAGTACAAGATTGTCAGCAGGTCTTGGTGATGGACCAAGGGCGACTCGTGGCCCAGGGCACTCCGGCTACGATTTTGCCGCAGTGGTTGTCGTCTGGAAATTCCGAGTCTCTGTTGGCTTGAAAATTCGCATTTGGAGTCGAGAATGTTGCGCCAATCGTCGGGTGGTACTTCACCCCAGAAAATCAAAATCCTGATCACCGGCAAATTGCATGATGTCGCGCTGGACCTTTTGACACATCCACCCGCAGAACTTGCGCTGAATTTGCCCACAGAAATTGCCTATCACCCGGATTGCACGCGTGAGCAGCTGCTGTCACAAATTGTCGACGCAGATGTTCTCGTTTCGCGATCAGAGACAGACGTCGACAAGGAAGTTCTGCTGACCGGCAAGCAGTTGTCCGTCGTTGCGCGTGCCGCAGTCGGATATGGAAACATTGATGTTGAAGCAGCCACAGAGGCTGGAGTTCTTGTCCTCAACACGCCGGGCAAAAACACCAACTCTGCAGCAGAACTCACCCTGGGCCTGCTGTTGTCTGTCATTCGCAACATCCCAAGGGCACATGCTTCGACTTCGGCCGGAGGGTGGAATCGTCACGAGTTCACCGGAACCGAGCTCCTGGAAAAGACGATCGGTATCGTCGGTTTGGGCAATGTTGGCCACCGCGTCGCAAAATTCTGCCGCTCATTCGATATGCGTGTTCTTGCTTATGACCCTTACATCTCGGAGGAGGTGTTTCGTCGGCACGGGGCAGAGCGACGGGCGACACTCGAGGAGATGCTCGCTGAATGTGATGTCCTGACAGTCCACACGCCCTTGAACAAAGAAACAAAAGGCATGGTGGGTGAGATTGAGCTGCGCAAGATGAAGAAGGGAGCCGTTGTCCTGAACGCCGCACGTGGCGGTATCATCAATGAAAAAGCGCTGCTCAAACTGCTCAATGAAGGATACGTGGCGGGTGCGGGTATCGATACCTTCGACAACGAGCCCAAGCCGCTGCCGGAACTTGTGGGTCATCGCAATGTGGTTGTCACTCCGCACATTGGCGCAAGCACGCACGAAGCCCAGTTCAGGATTGGTCAAACAGTCGCAATTCAAACCCTCAAAGCATTGCGTGGCGAAATTGTCGACACTCCAGTGAATCTGCCGCACGTTTCGATTCTTGGCACCGAGGCATCGCGTAAATTTGCGGTTCTTGCCGAAAAGGTGGGGCGGGTTGCCGCACAGATTTGTGATTTCAATCCTCGTCTCCTGAAGCTCATGGTCAACGCAGACCTCAAGAGCGAGGAATTGCAGTTGTTGAGACTGTCGGCAGTCAAGGGATTCGTTTCGCCGAGCAGTGACGAGTACGTCAGTTACGTGAACGCCGAACGGCTTCTCTCGCGCCGTGGACTCGAGCTCCAGGTCGAGTTTGCTGCAACCGATGGTGCCGTTCGCAGAAATGGTCTCGAACTGAGGGTGGAGGGATCTGCCGCCCATGAACAAACTTCGGTTGGTGCTGTGTTGTTTGGCAATGAACATCCGCGCCTTTGTTCCATCAATGATTTTCTGTTTGAAATCGAGCCTGATGGTGAAATGCTTGTGCTTCAGAATCACGACCGTCCGGGCGTGATTGGTGACATCGGCTCCTATCTTGCGCGAAATCAAATCAACATTGCCCAGTTCGAATTGTCGCGAAATCGTCGCGGTGGGATGGCAATGTCGCTCATCCGAATCGATGGCACGCTCGAGCAGGAATTACTTACCGGGATGAGAAAATTGCCTAACGTGATTGGTGTCAAGATGGTGAGCGGGCTGTAACCTTCCGTCGTTCCATTTTTGATTCCAAGACTGCTATGATCCGTCAAGGTAACTTATTGGAGCCTGTTTCTGATGTCCGACGAACGCCAAAATGAAGACAAAACCGTAGTCGCCTCGTCGACGCAAACACTTACGGGTGGACAAAACAGAAACAACTCCCCTGTTTTGCTTCAATACGATGGCGGTGCAGCCGGAAAACGGTTTGTTTTACAAACCGCGGGCGTCGTTCTCGGACGCAGGGCCGACAAGGTTCAGGTTTGGATCGATGATTCGAGCGTCTCACGTGAGCACTGCCGGATTGACTTTCAGGGACCCAAGGCCATCGTCACGGATCTTGGAAGTTTGAACCACACGTTCATAAATGACATCAGGGTGATGCAGAGTGCCGAACTGGCACATGGTGACATGCTTCGCGTTGGCAATGTGCGTTTGCGTTACTTTACCCACGGTACTGCAGAGCAGCTTTTGTTCGACCGAATCTATCGGATGGCCGTGCAGGACAGGATGTTGGACGTTTTCAGGCGCGAATACGCCATGGAGCGCATGGAAGAAGAGTTCCGGCTGGTCAAGGCAGGTCTGGCAGAATTGTCTTTTATCATGATCGATTTGGATAAATTCAAAAATGTGAATGACACTTATGGTCACGATGCCGGTGACATTGTTCTCAAGGAAGTGTGTTCCGCCATAAAACCCCTTGTTGGAACGGCAGACACCTTTGCACGCTTTGGTGGCGAGGAATTTTGTGTTCTGACAGCCTCCCCGTTGCAGGATGCCATTGCACTTGCCGAGAGGATCAGGCGCTCTGTTGAACAAACTGCGATTGAATACGATGGCAAAACGATTCCCGTGACCGTCAGCCTCGGAATTGCGAATGCACGCGAGAACAATGGAAATGAACCTTTGGCCACGGTGCAAGACTTGATTCGCCTTGCCGACTCGCGTCTGTACCAATCAAAGCAGGGGGGGCGAAATCGTGTCACTGCACCCTGAAAAGATTTGCAGAGAGAGTGCTTTTGGAATTGGTTTGTCTCGAAAATTCTTTTTTTTCTCAATGATGTTTTCGCTTCTTGGAACGGCCTGTGTTTCAAAAACGGAATCGTTTGTTCCTCCGGGCCCAGCCGAAGACGAACAGTATTCTCCTGTGCTGAATCGGTGGAGTCGGGATATTCAAGTTTTCTCAAAATTCCAGAACAAAGTTCAAGTTACCGCTGTTTTATTGGCAGATGAAATGCGCCGCGCGGTTGCCGAGCGTTTGTCGCGACTGCGTGGAAACACGGATGGCCTTGCGGTTCTTTCGGACTCGTCGGGCGGCGCCCGGCTCGGCATGCTCGTGAGTGTTTTTACGCCGGAGAATTCCTATCTCAATCTCGATGACAAATCCCTTTGGTCCTTGAGTTTGAGGATTGGTCCGAACCAACAGGGCCCGATGTACGTTCGAAAGGTGAGCGACAAGACCCTTTTGCAACCTTTTTTTGCTCACATCCATCAGTGGTCACAGGATTATCTTTTGGTTTTTGACTTTCCGGAAACATCTTTGCAACCTGAGAATGACAAACAAAAGCAGCCCACGACGGCTGAATTTGTTGCCCAGTCTGCCATTGCCCGGGTTGCACTTCGTTGGCCATGAGTTTTTGACGCATCAATTCCCCTGAGTCTTCACCGATACACCAGATGAGCTGATCCGCTTTCCAACCGATCGCGGGCGAGTTCATTGATGGTGAAGGGTGACCATGGCGACAAGCCAACCAAAATACATTCTAACCGAGCGCATTGCTCAAGGTGGCATGGCAGAGATCCACCTTGGCAAAAGTGTAGGTTTGGATGGTTTTGCAAGGGTATGTGCATTCAAGCGGATTCTGCCGCATTTTGCGCAGGACAATGAATTTGTCGAAATGTTCCGCAACGAAGCCCAGGTTGCCAAGCAATTGCAAAACAAAAACATCGTCCAGGTGTTTGATTTCGTTTCCGACGGCAGCAGCTACATGCTCGTCATGGAGTTTGTGGATGGCCAGGACTTGCGCGCACTTCTTGCCGGTGCCGAGCAGAAACGCAAACGCATTCCAATCGAGATGGCTTGTTACATTGCGATGGAGACTTTGTCTGGCCTTTCATACGCGCATTCCGCTGTGGATGTGAGTGGAAAGTCGATGGGCATCATTCATCGCGACGTGTCGCCGCAAAATGTCCTCCTGAGTTACGAGGGGGATGTGAAAATCACCGACTTCGGCATCGCGAAAGCCGAGAATCAAGCATCCAATACCCGCGTCGGAGTCCTGAAAGGCAAGTTTCGGTACATGAGTCCCGAACAAGCCAGCGGTTACAATATTGATGCACGTTCGGACCTTTTCGCAGTGGGCATCATCTTGTTTGAAATGCTCACCATGACACGCCTGTTCAAGGGCGAGGATCTTGCGGTTCTTGAAGCTGTGCGTGCATGCCAGATCCGACCCCCGAGCCAGGTGAACAACAGTGGTGTTCCGCCTGAGCTGGATGCGATTGTCATGCGACTGTTGTCTCGCGATCCTCTGCAAAGATATCAGACAGGACGGGAAGCCGTCCGAGACTTGAGTCGCTTCCTGTACAAATATCGTCCTGATTTTTTCGTGGGCGAACTTGCCGACTTCATGCAGGATGTCTTCTCGGAAAAACTTGAAGCTGCGCGTGAGCGCTTGCGGTCGACCTTGGCGCTGCCCACGGGTTCCTTCGACACCTCGCTGAGAAGCCAGGGAAGTTTTGGCCAACGTCCGGCCATGAGCGAGTCGGCGCAAGTCGTCGATTTGAGCAACAACATGACCAATGCCCGGGATCAGCTGAAAAACGCTGGTGGGTCGATAAGAAGTGGTTCCGCTTTCGCACTCGGGCAATCTGCGCGCAAAAATGAACTCGTGCTCGATGAAAATACCGCTTCGCTTGAAATCAGCCAGCTCAACAAAACTCAAACACGCCAGGGCAACAGCTCCATCAAAATCAATCGCAATCGAACAGCAGCGACGATGAGCAAAATTGAGATGCCTCCGTCGATTTATTTCGAGCCCAACTCTCGTCAGGCGAGCAAGTCGGGAAGTCTATTGATGCCGTTCGTGGCGCTGCTGGTTGCTGTTGCCGCATTGTTTGTTGCTTTGCTTTACCTCCGCAATCGAAACGTTGGAACGCAGTTTGTTCTGTCGGTCACGGGCAGTCCGGCGGACGTCAAGGTCGCGGTTGAAATCGATGGGCAACCGTTCAACAAGGGCAAGCCATTGAGCCTTCCCTTGCAGATTCCCGTGGGTCCGGGACTCAGGGTGCTTGAGCTGAAGCGGCCAGGTCTCATGACAAAGAGGCTTGAATTCAAGGTGGGCAGTCCAACGTCAAAACTCAGCGAACATGTCGTGTTCGAGCGGGATCCAGCTGTTCCAACAGCGCAGTTGAAGATCATTACCGATCCTCCAGGTGCGCAAATCACTCATACCGGCGGCTGGGATTCGGGGACTTCACCTTTTATCTTCAGGCTCGTGCCAGTGGGAAGTCCTCAAAGATTCAGGGTTGTACATCCCAATTGTCGGCCAGGGACTTTCGAAGAGGTCATGTCTTCAGCCGATGCCAATCGCACGCGGATTCGAAAATTGGAGTTGCGTGACTGCAAGAGTGAATGAAAGTCTGTTCTTCGCCGAGGTTGGCTGGACACTCCTTTGGGGATGAACTATTTCCTTCGTGCGAATCAGAGCAAATCAGAATCCCAGGTCAGGAGAGTTGTTGAGTTCATGTTCATTCCGTGTCCGACTTTCCAGACTCTCGGGAGTGCACAAGGTGCCAACCCCAACGCCGCCACAGCACCCAGCGAACATGAACTTTTGCGGATTGCCGACGAATTTCGTGCCTGGGTGACAGGTGATCTCCAGTCACTTCCGGCCGATGAACTGGATTCGTTTCGTGGCGATTATCTGTTTGTCATAGACGGGGCGCCGCTGTTTCTGGTGATTGTTGCGTCCAACGCGGTTTCCAGCGCCTCATGGAAAATATCGTCCATAAAGCCCGGAGCAGAGCCTCTCCAGTGTGACATGGGTGCGCCAGCCTTGTTGTCGGGAGAAGCCATTGCAAGCATTCTGGATGGCCAATGCAGGGTGAGTGTCCACACCGACAGCAGCACCTTGCGGAGATTGCTGCAAGGTACCTTGCGGGCGAAGGTGGCTTATTTGAGTGGAATGGTGAAGATCAATGGAGATCTTCCATGTTTCATGAGGCTTGTTGGCATGCTGAAAAGGCGGGGAGTGCGCCCGGTTCAACAATCAGAAACCTCGGGCACCTGATTCGTTCAACTGTTTTGAGTCACCGCGACAGACGGCGACTGTGCTCGTCGGAGCAGGATTTCACGCTCATCATCATTCACACTGATTCGCTTTCTCGGAAGCTTCAGGTCAACCGCGCTTTCATTGGTTGGCGCGAGAAAAGGCAAGGAGTCTCCCCTGTCTTTGCGCTCGAGGTATGAAAAGTCATAAACTTCGGAAGCTGCCTTGGTTGTAGGTACCGAGGCAGGTTCACGTTCCCAACGTTGTGGTTTCAGGGATGAATTACGCGCAGGAGTGGCGTTGGGTTGTTCCGTCTCGCGATGACCTGCACCCACGTTCCCAACTTGTGCACGAAGGTTGAGGGTCATTTCAAAGAGATCCACAACCCGCGTGCAGATGGCTTCCACATCCGCCTCTGTAAGACTGATGCCAAACCTGTTGGCACTGCCATGGTCCGCAATGATATCCCGAATCGCCTGGGTGGTTGCAGTTCTGAAGATATTCATGGAAAAACTCCCCAAGGTTCCGTTTGCCTGCACTTTGAGACAAATTCCAAAGCCACTGTTGCGATTGAATTGTTTCACGGGTTGTGATTCGGAGCATGGTCTTTGGCGCGCTTTTGTCATGGGAAAGAATCGCACATGAATCAACACAACCAGGATGCACGCAACAAAGTTTCGATTGATGGAGCAATGGCGTCGCCCGATTGGAGCAAGGCAGTCCAGTTCGCATCCGACCAACCACCGCTTTTGCCCCTGATTTGTCAAGACAACTCCACCGGTCAGGTGTTGATGCAGGGGTATGTTTCAGAACAGGCGTTTTCCGAGAGCATGCGCACTGGCGAGGTGGTTTTTTGGTCCAGAAGCAGAAACAAGCTTTGGAAAAAAGGAGAAACTTCCGGAAATGTCATGCGCATCCGGAAGATGTTCGTCGATTGCGACGGCGACGCACTTCTGGCACTGGTTCAGCCGCAGGGGCCAGTTTGTCATCGAGCTTCGAAAACCTGCTTCGACGCCGAAGTTTCAAATGGTTTCTCCGAAATCGATGTGGGATGGTCGGTTTTGGCAAGGCTTTATGAAACCATCTGCCAGCGTGCAGAAGGAACCGAGCCCGAGAGCTACACCTACAAAATCCTGAGTGCTGGTGCTGACCGTGTTCTGAGGAAATTGGGCGAGGAATGCACTGAAACAATCATCGCGGCAAAGAATGCCACCATAACCGGAAATTCGGATGAGTTTTGTTCCGAATCAGCGGACTTGCTGTTCCATTGGCTACTGGCATTGAGGGCATTGGGCAAGCAGCCCCAGGATGTGCTCGACGTGCTCAAATCACGAGAGGGCGGGCCACGCCGTGGAGTCGTCGATAAGGTCTAGCGCGGGAGCGACGTCCATCCAGACAAGATTCCCGTAAAATGTGCCTCCGGCGGTGTCGGTGTAATGCAACGATACATGCATGTCACCTGCTTTGGTCTCGCTGATTTTTGCTGGTCTTCCGCGATGAATCAGCGGATCTCCAACTTCCCATTCAGGGATGGCGAGACAATCTTGATATTCCCTGTTGGAAACGCTTTTGGGGACGCCGGAAGGATGCGCCCAAGGATCAACCGAGTCGTCTTCATCCCAAATGGCGCCAAATGGCGCCAGTCCGATTTCATGTTCGTGAAGACCCACGACAATTGCCAATTTGTAGGTAAAAAGTTTATTGATGTTCACCGTTTGAGTGCCCTTGGAACTTTCAAGCCGAGCACGGTAAACAACCACGCAACCACTTCTCAAGTCGATTTTTTTGGTGCCTTTGAGCTTCATCTGCCAATTTCCTGAATCAAGTGCTGCAAAATTTTTCCGACAACTCCATTTAGGGAGAAGCTTGGCATGTCTTCGGCAGAAACCACATTTTCTCAAGACTATTTGAACCCCTGGCATGGGGCTCTTCTGCTGCAGAAACTTCCGATTTTTTCTGAATTCTCACAACGCGAACTCGAGCGAATCTATGCTCTCGGGGAAATTCGGGTGTATCGGTCTGATACAAACATACTGATCGAGGGCGAATCCAGCGTCGGAATGTATCTCGTTCTTGAGGGGCAGGTGGGAGTCTATAAATCGGGCAAGACAGGGCAGGATGAAGGCCATCTGTTGACCCATCTGGGTCCAGCCAGCTGTTTTGGTGAAATGAGTTTTATCGACAACAAACCACGCAGCGCGACGGTGACAACCCAGACCCGCGTGGTGGTGTATTACCTGGATGGTCCCGCACTTCAGGGCGAGCTGGCCGACAACGCGCCTCTGGCCCATCGGTTCTATGCCAATTTCGCCCGAGTTCTCAGCACCCGCCTGAGGGAGCTTGATGAACAGTACATCTTGAGTCAAAAACAGCTCTGGAAGCACGCATTGTCGCGCCGAGGAGATGATTCCGAATGCCAGAACTCCCAGAAGTCGAGTCCTTCGCCCACGCGTTGAGGAAAGAATACGCCGGTAAACGCATCAAGAGTGTTCATTTTCATCGGCCGGACCTGCGCTATCCATTCGACAAGCCTGCGTTGGTGAACATTTTCTCCAAAGGCGCGACTTTTCTCGAACCAAAGCGGGTGGCCAAGCAACTTGTTTTGTCGACCGAGCACGGGATGGTGGCCGTGAGTTTGGGAATGAGCGGGTCCTTTTTGCCTTCGCAGTTTCCACAGAAGGCACTTCATGAACATGTGACCTTGGTGTTCGATGATGGTTCTGCGCTTGCATATATTGATCCGCGTCGTTTTGGATTCTGGTTGTGTGTGGACAGCCACGACGATGTCTCAAAGGCAGCAGATCCACTCTCAGAGGACTCGCTCCGCAATATTTTTGCGAGCCGTTTTTTCAAGGCTTCCGAGCGTTCGATCAAAGACGCTTTGATGGATCAGGCACTCATTGGTGGACTTGGCAATATCTACGCTCTTGAGGCGTTGTATCGTTGCAGAATCTCTCCGTTCCGCAAATGCAAAAAAGTGAAGCCCAACGAGTATCAGGCTCTCGCCATGTGTATTCCGCCCTTGTTGCATCAGGCTATCGATGCCGGTGGTTCGACGATCTCGACGTATCGTCGGCTTCATGGCGAGTCGGGGGGTTTTCAAGAGCTGCACCTTGTTTATGATCGCGAGGGTGAACAGTGCGCCAGTGGCGGTTGTTCGGGAACGATTCGTCGCCGAGTTCAAACCGGCCGCAGCAGTTGGTGGTGCCCTCGATGCCAGAAGTAGGCGAAAAATCCGAAACAGTACTGACCGAGCAATGGAGCGTTGAGCTTGCACGGCACTGGCCAGAAGTACCGTTGCCGACAGTTTTTTGTGAACGACGAAACACGGCAGATGGTCGTTTGCAAGGGAGATTTGCCTTTGCGGCAAACGATTTGGTTGAACAAGAGTGGATTGCTCTTGATGAACCCGTTCATTTGAAGACGCATCGTGAGCCAAAACCCTGGGGCACCGAGATTTGGTACAGCGGAATAGAAAAGCGCGGCGTTTGTTCGGTCAAGACGTCCCGTGGCCAGGTGGTTTCTCTCCCGATTTTTCTGGCCCTGTCTGCCGGTGAGAGTCAGCAGATCACGACACCATCGCTGCTCAAGATTCTTGATCCTGATGCCGAGCGTTCGCGCGGAAATTTGTACGTCGAGGTGCACCAACAGAAGTGGGAAACATATATCGTAACTTCAGTTTCGAACCACTTGTATCCCGATGGTGCCGGAGAACTGTTGTTTGGTTTTTCGCAGCAGAAGCTGGTCGAGTTGGGTGGTGATGAGAGTGTTTTTCGCGGGACCTTGGGCAAAGTCGTTGCGCGATATGAAGTCGTGCGACGCTGTCTGGACAACGAACGACCCCTTGAAGACTTGCGTTTGGCGGGTCTTTCGCCTCAGGACGATCTTTTTCATCAGGCTGAACTTTTGTGGAAAGAGGTTACAAGCTTCTTCAATTTGAAAAAGGTCAGGGTGGGAGACGTGATTCGTGTGCCTCCCTTCACACCCCACAGCC
>JBMSQQ010000049.1:0-26542 GCA_049423385.1 Silvanigrellaceae bacterium
CCGACACCCACACCTCGGCCAACACCATCGCCGACACCATCACCGACGCCCACGCCTCGGCCAACACCATCGCCGGTTCCCACGGTTGTTCCTGCTCCGGTGAGCACGCCTGCGGTTGTTCCAACACATACGCCAGTGATTCGGGGACCAGTTCCAACAGTTCCTACGGGCAGACCAGTTGGAGTGCCGCAAATTCCCGATTCCGACAGTCCTCTGCCAACAAAATCCTCATCACAATCCGACTCAGTGAGGCCCCCCGTGGCGCAGATTTCAGCTCCCCCACCCATCCCTCCACAGCCAGCCGCAGTGGTTCGAGCAACAGCGCAGGAATCAAAGAGCATTCCTGCAAGGAAGCCTCCTGCTCAAATTCCTGCTCCTGCACCGCTTCCTCCACCCGAAGCACCGCAAATTCCCATCGACGTTCCGGTCTCGGGCACGCCTGCGGCGCGATCGGATTCTTTCTTGCGGACGCGGGACCACACCAAGGCTGTCGATCTGGTGATGGATGTTTCCGGACTGCCAGTTTCACAGGCTGATCAGAACACGTATTCAAATGTCCTGACGTATGCGTTCGACGCAAAATTGTGGAGCTATGATTCAACCCGTATCGGATTGCGTGCTTCGCGCGCTCGACACCTCTATTCTCTGAAGTTCACACCCGATGCAGCGATCGTCACCGACACCGACGGCGATACTCAGGCGGCTCAAAAAACAGCACAGGCCACGCGATACGAAAATGCAATTGGAATCTCCCTCATGCAGGGACTCGTTGTCGAACAACGCCGTTTCCTATTGGAACTTCATGCGGGTGAGATTTCCTATACCTCTGCGTGGAATTACGATCGCAGTGCCACGAGTAAAATCTTTCCCGCGCTGAACGGTGCTGCGTACAATTATGGAGTGCGGCTGAAGTGGGCACCCTGGGTCGAGAACTCGGGAGATGTGTTTGGTTTGGAAGCGGAAGGCTTGAAAGGTACAGAGATCAGCGGACGAGTGCTTGGATTGTATCTCGGTTGGCGCGTCTCGTGGCATGATGATGGCATTGCGACCAACAATCCTGATTTCCTCCTCGATTTCTACGGCAAGGTTCAGGTGGGAACGTACAAGGCCCCCAACGCTTTGAGTGGCGTCAAGGAAGATATCAAGACCAACACTGTTCTGCTTGGCACAACACTGAGTTTGATGTGAACCGCAACAGGAGGCTGAGCGGTTATTTCCCTGTCTCCAGTTTGGTGAACAGGTCTCCAGCGATAATCAGCAAATCGCCCTGACGCGGCATGGCAGTGACTGGCAGACCTTGCACTCGTGCGTAGAAGCGAATTTCACGATTGCCAAAGTTCTGCAATTGGACACCTGCAACGTATTTGAAATATTCGGTCTTGACGATTTGCAGGAAATCCCCAAGGTCGCGGGTGGACATGCCTTTGGGTGGGAGTGCCGAAAGTTTCTCCTTCTTTGGAATTGCATGCAGGGTGATTCCAAAGTCGCGACTTTCCATCAAATCAAACATGGTCTGTGCAAATTGTTTTATCTTGTCATTCGAATTCAGAGGGATCGAAAATTTACTCAAAAATTCGATTTCAAATCTGCCGTCGTCCTCAAATTTCTTGGAAGCAGCGCGGTCGAGATAGAAATCACGTACGATTTCGTAAAACTCCTGAAGATCCAACGTCGTGAAATTGGTAATCTGATCTGATGGATCGGATTGCTTGGTTGTGCCGGTGCCGCTCGTGGTTGCCGGTGTGCTCACTTTGCAGCCCGCAAGAATAAACATCAGGCCCAGTGTTTTGATTGTTGTTTTCATGGAAACGCCTCCGAGCGCCTTATCGGCAAACCAGGTCTTCTTTTTCACTTGCACTGTCGCTGAATTTGGCAGTCAGCATGTTGAGCCAGCCCCCAAAGTAGAGCGTGAACTCGGTTTGTCTGCTGTCCATGCAGTGGGCCACGGGGAAGAGTGTTGATGTCTCGTCGTCTGCTTCAAGGTTCAAAGCCCGACAAAGACCATCGCTCACCTTGAAAAAGCCGTCTTCCAGGACGGGCCGTTCAAGGATTTCGAACTTCACCGGATAGTTCTCGGATGAACAGACAACACCCGGCTGCAAACTTTCGTGAAAGCTCGCGGCAATGCCGGTGCCTGAAAGCAAACCAAGAGTGAGGACCAAAACCGATCTCGCGCGCACATCCATGTGCACCTCCCTCGTTGAAAGCGCTTCGGTCCTGGCGAAACCGTGCATGAGCCGGAGTGCGTTGGAATTTTGACAACCTTTGTGCGCGTTAAAAAAAGCTGTGAAATTTGAGGTCGGTGCAGAGGGTAGGGGAAAAATTGCCGTGACATCGAACGTTTCAATAATTTCTCGATTCCTGCTGCTGTCATCCGTTGTCCTCGGTTTTTCGAGGCCCGCGCTCGCCGTGCCTCCCGATTCGGGTCGATACAGGTCGTTGATTGCCGAAGTCTTCAATGAATTTTCCGCAGAAACGCAGCAACACGGCGCAAGTGTGCAAATTGAATTTCATGAAAACAGCTCGGGAACCGGCGCATTCACCTGGCGAAAGGACGGCGGTCGGGTTTGGGAATTTCACTTTTATGATGGAATTCTGAAAACCACCAAAATCAATGAAGATGTTCTTTCCCTCATCGTTTGCCATGAACTGGGACACCATTTGGCAGGGTATCCTTTCAAGGACGATTCAACATGGTCTGCCGCGGAAGGTCAGGCCGATTTTTTCTCAACGCACGCGTGTGCACCTCGAATCTGGCAAGACGATGGCGAATTGAACGCGTCCTATGCGACAAGAATTCCCGTAGCTCTTCGTCTGAAATGCAATGATTCCTTTGCCTCACAATCGCGCCGGGATCTTTGTTACAGAACCGTTGCGGCCGTGGATGTGATGAGGCACTACGAGGGGCGTCATCAAAAAGTCTTGCCTGCTCTCGAACGAATGGATCCTGCAGTTGTCGCGCAAACTTTCACGGGACATCCTGCTGCCCAATGCAGAATAAATACCCAGCTCTTTGGAACATTTTGCTCTCGAGATTTCGATTTTGGCCGGGTGCCTGGACATCTGGGTGTCGGACGCAACACTCTTGATGCTGAGCGCGATGCATCATCCTCGCATTGCGAGACCTCAGATTTTCCACAATGGATGCATCGTCCGCGTTGTTGGTTTGCATCTTTGCAGAGCGCAACAAGCGGCGAGTGATGTGACAATTGTTCGACATCTGCGTTGATCGTCTGACACCCTCGGGCACACTTCTAGATTGGCATCAAAGTTTACAGCCAGCCGAATATTGGAGTCCTGTCATGCGATTCTCTTTTGTGCTGTTTTCATTGTTCGTGTGCGCAATCTGCGGTTCCTTTCAGGCAACTGCGAATCCCCCCAAGCCCTCTCATTCGGGTGAGTCGCCTTGGTCGACTCCCTTGGCTGAAGACCGGACCCTCGAATTTCAGAAGTCATTGGCTGGTGGTGATGAGGTTGTCGTCGACAAGACGTTCGGTTGGATGTGGCAGACGAATCCTTCCCAACCAATGGATTGGTACAGTGCTTACTATTATTGTGAAGATTCCCGGGTGGGTGGCTTTTCCGATTGGCAGTTGCCCAGCTACTATCAGCTGACATCTATTCTCGATTACGACCGTCCGGGCCTTTATGTGAGCCCTGTTTTCAACAGGATTCAGACAGGCGATATTCTTTGGAGCCGGGACGACTCTGTTGCCATCGATCAACCCGATTTTGATGATCGCTGGACCCTGCATGTGAAGCTGGGATTGGTGACCTTTGAAAAGCGCAATGAGCCTTTCAATGCTCTATGCGTTCGTGGTGGAACTCCCAAGCGGATGGGTCCTGCCGGCAAAGAGCGCTTTGTAGAGATTCAGCCGGATATCATTCTCGACAAATTGACCAACTTGAAATGGACCGCTCCGCGAAACGAAAAAACAAGCAAATTTTGGCTTTGGACCTTTCCCGGAACATTCTCGCAGGCAAATGGCTGGTGCTACAACAGCAAGGCCGGCGGGCTCACAAATTGGCGACTTCCAACAATTCAGGAACTGGGGATGATCCTCGACTTGAATCGGCGATCACCTTCGAGCTGGATGCCCAAGCTTCCAAGTTCGATGTATTCCATCTGGTCGAGCACCCGAAAGCCGGAATACGATTCTTACTTTGCCATGTTCACCATGGGGCAAATGGCATCTTCAATCGAAACCGAGAAGCAGGTTTTCGGCTGCGTTCATGAATAAAAAAGGAAGACAATCATGAAAAAAACAATTGCCATTGCTCTTGCCTTTTTCAGTGCGCATGCCTCCGCAGACATGGTCATCACCATGAAACAAGGCGTGTCGCAAATTCCGCCAGCCATTGCCCGTTCGTTGGTTGGCCTGGATTACACAATCAAGGCAGCGTGGAATGAGCCACGCCTGACGCTTCAAAGCCTGCCCAAGGATGTTTGGCAGCGTGCTTCCCGACAACCTGCCATGGCTATCCTCGTTCGTGGAGAATTGGCGCTTGAAGCAAAGCTGCCTGAAGGAGTGGAACGCATCGAGGAAAATACATCGCTGGTTCAAATGGAAACACTCGATCGCTACAAGTTTGATCCGGTGAAATGCGATGGCCTGATTTATGGATTTGGTCACTACACCACTGCTGGCCAGGATTTGACCGAAGCAATGCCGTGCGACAATTTCGCCCTCCGTCCCAGGGGTGATCTCCGTTATCGTGTGTTGGTTGAGTCGCAAACTCCCAAGACCATCGAGGTCTATGAACATGGCGATCTGATTGCCAGCGGCGAACGCCAGCTGGAAGTCGACTTCACCTTCGGATACCGGCAAAAGTACCTCATCGTGAAGGGCGCTCCCGGCGCGTATCGAATTTCTGTTTATCCAGTACTGGCAGACATCAAGAAGCAGAAGCCATTGTCTTTGGTTCTTTCGAGCAGTTTTTCAAATGCCTATGGATTCGGGATTCCCAACGTTGCAAAACTGGCGTCCCTCGATGCTCCAAAGTCCGAATGGATCGGTGCAAACATGATGTCGGCAGAAAAATTCTGGCAAAAGGGAATCACCGGCAAGGGAATCAAGGTTGCCGTTGTTGATACGGGAATTGACGTGAATCATCCCTTTTTGAAGGGACACATTGCAGGTGGTTTTACACCGTTCAACAGGGGTACCACGCCTGATGATTATCAGGACCACCAGGGGCACGGAACCCATGTGGCTGGTATCGTTCGCCAGGTTGCTCCCGATGCCGAACTCCTTGCAGTTCGGGTCTTTCCAAACGACGACGGAAAGGGAGAAGCAGCGACGCTGGATGTTGTGGCTGCAGGAATTCGGTGGGCTATCGACAACGGAGCGAAGGTCATCAACTTGAGTCTTGGTGGTGGAAGTGCGCCAGCATCATTCAGAAAAGTTTTTGAGTATGGCGCAAGCAAGGGCGTTGTTTTTGCCATGGCATCGGGCAACGAGAGATCCTTTGATCCGCTGATTCCCGCCGCCTATGCCGGTGCGGTGCCGGGCTTGGGCTTTTCGGTGGGTGCGACCGACAAATATGGCAACATGGCTGTCTTTTCGAACTACACAGGCGACAATCCAAACATGAAACAGGTGTCATCGCATGGCTCGGGTGTGTTGTCGGCAGCTCTGGATGAAACCGGTTTTGTGAGCATGTCTGGAACATCGATGGCATCGCCCCAAATCGCCGGACTTCTTGCTCTCTACAAGCAGGCGTATCCAGACATGAGCAACGTGGAACTGATGAAGTTGATTTCCGCAAATGTGTTGCGTGCCTCTGTCAATGATTGAGCTGTTGCTGCTTTCAACTGCTGTCGCCCAGACAGCCGAGGTCAAGGACACGCCGCCCGGAACAAGAATTGAAAAATTGATGTCCGGGTTTGATGTCATCTGGGGACTTGACCTTTTTTCGGAAGATGAGGCGCTCATCACCCTGAAGAGCGGCAAGCTGCTGCGCGTGGATTTTCGAAAAAATATTCGGCAGGAGATTGCCGGTACTCCAGAGGTGAGCACAGCGGGGCAGGGCGGTCTGCTCGATGTCAGATTGTCGCCCGAATATGCGAAAGACAACCTGATCTACCTGACGTACTCGAAGAATCAGAAAAACGGTGCAACAACGGCTCTGGCAAGTGCATTGCTCAAGCCCGGCGAGAATAAAATCACCTCACTGAGGGATTTGTTTGTTGGGCAAACAGACGTCAGCGGCGGTGTGCATTTTGGTTCGCGGATCGCGTTCGACACGGGAGGTCACGTTTTTTTTGGCGTGGGTGATCGTGGCGAGCGGGACAAGGCTCAAGATCTTTCGCGGCACAATGGCAAAATCATTCGCCTCAAGCGCGATGGCAGCATACCCCGAGACAATCCATTCGTGGGTCGAAAGGATGCCCTGCCTGAGACTTATTCGTTCGGACATCGCAATCCACAGGGGTTGTACTTCTCGAAGCGCGACAATGCCCTCTACAACTCGGAGCATGGTCCGCGCGGTGGAGATGAAATCAATCGCGTGCAAAAAGGACTCAATTACGGTTGGCCCGTCATCACATACGGCCGCGAGTACTATGGCCCCAAGATTGGCGACGGAACGGCCAAGCCCGGCATGGAACAACCGATAAAGTTTTTTGTCCCGTCGATTGGGCCCGGCTCACTCATCAAATACGAGTCGGGAAAGATCGCATCATTTTCAAATTCATTTCTTCTGGGAGCATTGGCGCTTGAGCATCTCAATGTTGTTTCGGCGGATGGAAAACAAGAGACACGATTCCTGTCTTCCATGGCCAAGCGCTTTCGCCAGGTGAAGGAAAGTCCTGCCGGGAATGTCCTGCTGACCACAGACTCGGGCGAAATCTATCGGATTTCACCTGCAAAATAATTGAATCCTGTGCAATTCATGGACAACAGCAAGTCCTGCTTGAAAGAATAAACGACTGAATTTATTTGATTTTTTTATGGCCGGAAGCTTGCTGACGCAAAGCATGTCAGCTGCTGCCCCGTTTTTGGGGCTCCCGGGAGGACAGCCATGTCATTCACCCGCACGAAACATTTTGTCACCAACGTTACCCTTGTCGAAGGAAAAACGCTTGCGGTTGCAATGGCATTGTTTTTCGCAGTGGCGGGTGGCTTGTCCGCATGTGGTCTGTCGAACCGGGAAGCCCCTACGGCCTCCACTCAAGGTATGCAGGATGTGGTGGAGTCGGCCGCGCAGGTGGTGGACTCAATCAAATGTCTGGTGCCCGCTCCCCAGTGGTACAAATCACTGTGGCTCGATATCAACTCTTCTGAAAATGCACTCGGTCGGTCGCTGATGACCCACTACATGGGCTGCAGTGGGTCGACGTTTCAACTCCGTGGCCAGGAATTCGAGAAATTGCCTTTGCAATTGGTGGCGGATGATTTCTCCTCGCCCTGGTTTTCAAAGAACTTTGTCGACGACCCACAGCCGTTTGAAGGAGATTCCGAGGGCGACGTGATTGACACGGTCAACGAGCCAGTTCTTTTTTCCACCCATTACGGCAACACGCTGGGAAATTTCCAATTGGATTTGAACGGGGTGTTGAAGTGGAAAAAACATTTTTCGGGAAAATTGATCCCCCGATTCGAAGGCAAGGCCCGGGTCAGGGATCGTTACGACTTCAATCCCAGTGAATCAGCCGCAAAGGATTCCTGGCGTGGACGCGACACCGAGCTCCGTGTGCGGATTGCGCATGTGGGGATGCCCGGCAAGGCATTTGATATCGTTTCAGACTGGGTGGAGTTCAGCTTCGACTTTCCGCGGTATCCTGGGGATTTGATACAAGAAGGAATCAATTCCGAGAAATCCGGCTATTCAGACTATGGGGAGCAACTGCAACTCATTCTCATGACGGAGCTCCGCTCTGAAAAATGGAATTCGGCCTCAGCCCGTGAAAAGCTCGATATTCTCGTGAAAACCATGCG
This sequence comes from Silvanigrellaceae bacterium, assembly GCA_049423385.1. Lineage (GTDB taxonomy): Bacteria > Bdellovibrionota_B > Oligoflexia > Silvanigrellales > Silvanigrellaceae > RFOM01. The sequence goes on from JBMSQQ010000049.1 coordinate 7,941, forward strand.
GCGCTTGCATGCTGCCGCAAAGAAGCGCAACTGAATTTACAACTCACCATCCAGAAGTGATATTCTCCGCCGGGTTTGCTTGCCGACGACATATTTTGTTGAATATGGGCAGTTGGTTTTCAAGGTGCTCTCTAGACTGAAGCCCGGGGGGAAAATGAGTCGAAGTTTTACAAAGGCAGTGGCGGGTGCGTCTGCGGCTGTTCTTCTGATCGTTGCGCTTTTGCTCTCGAAGAATTTTCAATCGAACACCTCCAATCCTGCTTCCGAATCCGGCAAGGAAAAGATTGTGTTCAACTTGAACTGGTATGCCCAAGCCGAATTGGGTGGTTTCCTTCAGGCAGCCGAAGAAGGTTATTTCAAGGAAGCAGGATTGGATGTTGAGATTCGCCAGGGCAATGCGCAAATCAACGGTCCTGCGCTCCTCGTGAGCGGCGGTGCAGATTTTTACGTTGGCAGTGGATTTGAAGCCGTCAAGGCTGTTGAACAAGGCATTCCGGTGGTCACGGTTGCGGCACTGTTTCAAAAAGATCCGCAGGTTCTCATTTCCCATCCGGGAGTGGGAAACGACAAACTTGAAGATCTCAAGGACAAGCCCATCATGGTTTCGGCCACCGCCACGACGTCGTATTGGCCTTTCCTCGCCGGAAAATTTGGTTTCAGCGAAAATCAGAAGCGTCCTTATGCCTTCAACGTCGCGCCTTTTTTGGCCGACCCCAAGGCAATTCAACAAGGCTACGGAACTTCCGAGCCATTCACGATCGAAAAGGCACTCGGCAAAAAACCAAACGTGTTTTACCTCGCAGACCATGGATATCTTCCCTATGCCAACACAATCGAGACAACGGTTGAGAATGCAGAGAAAAGACCCGAGATGGTTCGCAAGTTTGTTGCTGCAGTCGTGAAGGGATGGGCAAGTTACCTTCAAAATCCAACACCTGGATTTGCTGCAATCAAGCGTCTGAATCCCGAAATGAATGACGACCTCATGAATTATGGTTTGCAACAGATGAAAGACATGGGTCTGGTGGATTCCGGGGATGCAAAGACTCTCGGGATTGGAGCCATGACTCACGAGCGGTGGAAAGCGTTTCATGCGAGCCTGGTTGAAGGAAAGCTTTTCGCACAAGACCTGCAAATCGAAAAAGCCTATCGCCTTGATTTTTTGCCAAAGAAGGTCAACTGAACAGGAGACTGCCGAGTGTCGTTGCAGGTTGAAATAAATTCAGACAGCAAAGCAGAGATTTACAAATCCATAGCATCTGCGATTGAAGCCATGATCGCGGCAGAGAAGGATGTGATTGCGAACCTGGCCAATGCCTCTGCGCTCATCTTTGCGAGCTTGCCGCAAATCAATTGGGCTGGATTCTATTTGTTCAAGACTGGCGAACTGGTTCTTGGGCCCTTTCAGGGAAAGCTGGCTTGCACTCGCATCCGGATGGGTCGCGGGGTTTGCGGTACCGCAGCGCAAAAGCAACAAACCTTGGTTGTTCAAGATGTCGATGCATTTCCTGGGCACATTGCATGTGATTCGGCGAGTCGATCGGAGATCGTGGTTCCGATTGTTGTTCGCGGTGAGCTCTTTGGCGTTTTGGATGTCGACAGTCCGTTTTTGGGTCGATTCGATTCCGAAGACCAGATCGGTCTCGAGGCCGTGGTCAACGTCCTTTCCAAGGCACTCTGATTTTTTTGGAAATTAAAAAAATCGAGTTCGATTCACTTGTTTTTTTCGGATTCTGCGTATTTAAACCCTCAATTCGCTTCAATTATTTTCTTCAGGGAAAAATTTTCCTGCCGATGCCTCCAGACGGGGGTTGGCAATGAGCAAGGAAGCTTCGCCACAACAAAAACTGAAACTGCATCAACTTGAGGAGCAAGTTGTCGGGCTCTACAGCCACAGCCTGTTCCTCAGGGAGGATGAAGAAAAGACGTTGCAACAGGCCGCCCGGGACCTCGACAGGCATGCGGCGTTTCTTTTTCTGTTTGACTCGGATGAAACCCCAACTGGACATCCTTTGGGGCGACGTATCATCAAGTTGTTGATCGAAAAATTGCGGATTCGCAAATCGGGGCGTCCTTCAGATGCCGAGCGTTTGATAAAGATGCGCGAAGAGGCCATGGCATATCGGCGTGCCCAGATCAAAAAGGGATTCCTGGAGCGATGTCTTTCTTCCTTCTCATTTTCACCGCTTCGCAAGCGCAGCGAAAGCATGAAGGCAACAGATTTGAAAGTCGAGGTTGCCAGTGCAGAGGCTCGGCAAAATGCGGCATATCAATTGCTTTCGTTGATGTTTGCCGACAGGTTCTCGCGCCCGGAAAACAACAGTGAACAAGATCAGGTTCAGTCCATGGTGCGAGCCATTCGTCATCTTCAGGAATTGCGCAAGAAAAACAGAATGTACAGGAAAATTTATTCCGAGGTCCGAAGAAACTCGATCCCGGACGCACGAGGGTTGCGATGACCGACGTTAAAAAACTGATGACTGAGATTCAGAAATTTGTCGATTCCTCGTCGAAGGAATTGTTGAATTCGGTTGTGAGTGCTTTCACGGGTTCAGAGTTTTCAACCAATATCGAATTGAAAAAAAACAAGGAAACCGCGAAATATCTCAGTGAAAATTCGAAGCGCGAAAAAAGTCTGAAGGAACTGAACGACTTTATTGTCCTTTGGCTCGAGGTTGTTGAAAAGAAGATGATGCACCAGCAGTTGCTGGATTTCTCGGGCGCGGCCGAGGATGTCTTGAAGCAACTTGCTGACTCTGATCCAAATCTGGACATCATCCTGCGTGATTTCCAGTCGCTCATTTCAAGACCGACGGAGTTTGTTGATGACTACATGGCTTTGCGAAACGAAACAGATGAACTCGAGGGCAGGTTGACACAGTTGGTGTCTCTTCCTGTTCTCGAGGACGTTGATTCCGCTCAATGGATTGAGCCTTTCAAACTGATGCCTGCATTTCCGAATCAACCCACCCGCTCAGCGCTGAAGATTCTCACGAGCACTTCAGTCGAGTCGAATGAATCAAAGGCCCCAATGACCGTCGTGGCGCCATCGAATGTTCCATCACCGTCGCCCAGGCCAGAAAATTACCGACCGCTGCCGGCAAATATTTCCGATGAGTTCGAATATCCCGAAAGTCTATTGGTCATCACGAAACCTCCGGTAAAAAAAGCGAATACTTCTGCTACTCGAACCGTGAAGCTCAGGGGTTGAGGCGTCGCCTGTTTTTCGAAGTTCGAGTTCTGACTCTGCGGTAAAAATTTGCTCATATTTTAGTCATCTATCTGGAATACCATCACACCATGGAGGTGTGAAACAGGTATGAACCTGCTTTCAGTGTTTTCCCTCATATTGGCCGTGGCGGTTCTTGGATTCGCAATCCTCACCGCCTCAAACAACCCGCGCAGTTTTCTCGATTGGCACGGCATTTTGGTTGTCATGGGTGGAACTTTCGCGGCCGCTGCAGTTTCCATCCAGCTCGACAAAGTCTTTTTGCTCATCAAAATCTACATTGACCGCACCATCCGTGGTCGCAAAATCGATTATCAGCAAGTCACAAGGCAGTTGATGATCATTGCCGATCAAATCCGCAAGGAAGATTCCGAGCTTCCGAACACGATAAAGGATTTGAATGACCCCTTCATGAGGGAAGCACTTGGACTGGTCCTGGATGACAGTCTTGAGAAAGCTGCGATTGTGAAGGTCTTGTACCAGAGGTCCAACACCCTGTTCGAGAGGTATCATCTCGATGCCTCCCGATTCAAAGGGCTGGGAAAATATCCTCCGGCAATGGGTCTTCTCGGAGCCGTGACGGGTATGATCGCGCTCCTGGGGGGGCTTGGAAAACCAGGCGCCGAAAAAACGATGGGCCCTGCGATGTCCATCGCACTTGTCGCGACGCTGTACGGAATTGCCCTCGCGAACTTTTTCGTCATACCGATTGGTGAAAGCCTGATGGATTCGGCGAAGGAAATGAAGCGCAAAAATGAAATCATCATTCATGGCATCAAGCTCATTCTCGATGACACGAACCCTGTTCTGATGGAAGAAGAATTGAATTCATTCCTGCTTCCTTCTGAACGCATTGACAGGAAAAAGATTGGCAATTCGAAACAGGCAGCGGCATGAGCAATTACGGCGAACATCCCGATAACCATTCGAGCACCTTGCATGAAGAAGTCGAGGAAGGGGAACCTTGGCTCGTGTCCTATGCCGACATGATGACCTTGCTCTTCGGATTTTTCGTGTTGATGTACACGTTTGCGGTTTCGCGACTGGACGACGAGGGCGACAACTGGGTGCGGGTTCGCAAGGAACTGGCGGCGTTTTTCGGCGGTGAAAAAGGCGCGGACTCGGACAACAAGCAAAACGGAAACAGCAAAGACTTGTTCAGTCCAAACGTGGGTATCGAGAGCTCCAGCAACACCGGCTCAAAAAAGCAGTCGAGCGGCATTTTTGAAGATGCCAAAACAGACGCCGAGCTCAAGGAAATCGACGACGAGGAAGCGTTCAAGAATGGCTTTGCAGCCGGTACGTACGTCAGTTCCGGAAAAGATCTCAGCAAGACCGACATTGGCGGCGCGCTGAAATTGCGAAAGATTGCCGATTCCGAGGATTCGCTCGAGCTTATCATTTCAGACAACGTCCTGTTTGGTGGCAAGAATTCGAGTTTTCTACCGGAAGGGGAAGCTGCTCTTGCCAAGGTTTGCCAACGCATCTCCGGCATCAAGTTTCCTTTCTTTCTGGGAGTTTCATCGTTTTCCCAAAATTCAGCCGGCACCCAGGGAAAGCCTGCATCCTACCATTTCCCGACCAGCGAAAGTTTTCAGCGGGCCAACCAGGTTTTGCAAAAGTTGAGCCAGTGCCCGGCGGCACAGGCCCAGGGTTCACGTTTGTCAGCCATGGCCGTTGGGCATATCCCCATGTCGCAAACGATGAAGGGTGTGCTTGAAAGCGGAGTGATCATCCGCATCCATGTGGCGATGGATTTCTGATATGATTCAGTTTTCCAACAGACCGCCCGTCCGGCAGCCCAGGAACGGAATTCTCGTTTTTCCAAATCAAAAAAAATACGATTTCTTGAAATTTCCACTGATGATGACTGCAGCGGCTTGCATGATGTCTGTTGCTTCAATGATCTCGTATAAGATGCTTTTTGGAAAAACGATGTCATTTCCAAAAGCGAAAGAGGGTGTGGCTCGCGTCCTTGAATTCAAGGGGAGAGTTCTTTACCGCAACCATGGCGAATTTGTGTTTCGCGAGATTACGAAGGGTCAAATACTTTCACGTTTCACAACATTGTTCAGCGACAGCAATGGTGATGTCCTGCTCGAATATGCAGGAAAAAAAGCTGCGGCAGTTGCGGTGCCCAAAGACTCGATATACCGGCTTGAGCAAAACCTGCCTTTGTCGATGCTCATGCGCAGGGGGTTCACCCGTTCGCGGGCAGACTTCCTTGAAGAGGCCATCACTGGCGACGTTCTCGACAAGGAAAGTCAAATCCTTGCTGCGGGTGTTCAGGACACGGGCGAGTTTGTCGAAGTCCTCGACAGTCGGGAAGCAAAACTCAAAGCAGTGCGTTTTGGAATTCGTGTGGTGATGGACATGAAACGAATTCCCGTGACTTTCCCCTTCAGCAACCTATTTGTTTGGCGAAATCCTGACCTGGGATTTGCCAAGGCACCCATTTCGTTTGGGGGCTCATTGAACGAACCGCTTCAGGGTTATTTGTGGCAGGTCAAACCCAAAATGAAAATCGTCTGGAGTGGTCTCGTTTCCAAGGAGACGCGTCGGCTTGTCCTGACGCTCAGTGAGTCCGGTACCTATGTTTTCCAGGGATTTGGAAAAGGCGGTATGAGTCGAACCCGCAGCGTGAAGATCGTCGTCAACGAAAAGACCGAGAATTTCAATTTCTTTCCCAACGGTATCACCCGCGGCGATTCGGTCATTTTCAACTGACAGGATGGCGCTGATGCACAAAAGCCTTGGCCTCGTGAGTCAAGCTGCCCGCTTCACCATCAGTAAGCTGATGTCATCCTCGAGCGGATGTTGCCCGCGAAACTCATCAATTCTCGAATATATATTCGACATGGCCTGATCCAGCCGCTCGGCACCTCGGATAGCCTCATGAATAATCTGACGAGCCTTCTTTCGTCCGAGGAATTCGCCAGCCTGGTTTCGGCATTCCAGAAAGCCATCGGTAAACAAACAGATCACGTCACCGGGAACGAGGATGGTTTCCACGGGCAAGGGTGGCACTGATGAATTGATGATTCCGAAGCCAAGAGAGTCGTAAACTCCTGCAGAGTTGGCTTTTCTTTGGCCCGTTCTGTCTGAACTCGAAAGCAATTTGAGATCATCATCGCCCTGAATGAAAACAAGTGGGGCCGGATGTCCAAAATTCAAAAACCTCACTTTTCCATCGTCAATTGAAATGGACATCATGAACATTGTCATTACAAGCTTTCCAGCGGAAACTTCTGCAATCAGGCTGTCCAGAACCAGAGCACACTCACTCAGGAATGATGACATTTGCTCTGTAGGCCTGTCACGGTGAAGCAGGTGCATCGATTCCACCGCACCGCGAACGGAGGACACGAGGAGAGTGGCATTCAATCCGTGGCCTGTGACGTCTGTCATGTAGCAATAAAGAGTGCGCGATGGCGCATGGTAAAACGAGCTGTGCCAGTCGCCGCCCACCGTTTCTGCTGTTTGTCCCTTTGCGGAAATCTGGATATTGGCGGGAATGTTTGCGCTGATGGACAGGTTTTCCTGAATGGCCGCAGCGGCCTCGAATGCCAATTGCATTCGTCCCTGCTCAACGGCAACATTCTTGAGCTCAATGTTGAGCAAAGTACTGCGCAAGGTGGATGAAAAAGCACCCAAAAATCTCAACGAGGCAACATCGAGGTCTTGAACTGTGAGAGGACCCAGGACAATCCAGCCGCGGTGCTTCTTGAGGCTCGGATTCCGATGCAGATTGCAAAAAAGCAACTTCTTTTCGTGGTGCAGATATACGTCCTCTTCCACCTCGTCGACCACATAGTTTGCACCATTGACTTCTTCGAGCAGCGCAAGAATGGATGTTTCGCTGAAGTGTCCGGAAAGTCCAAGAACGACGCCACCGGTTCGGCTGACCTCAATTTGATATCCGTTGTTGAAATGAGCAGCGAAAAGTTCATTTGGAAAAACCCGAGGATCGACGAGAGCCTGTAGGGCACGCTTGAGCGCAGAGCCTGCGTCCGACTCCTTGGCTGTGGCCCTGACGAGTTCCAGAACCTGGCTCAGATAATCGGTCGTCCTGGTCAATGCGGAGTCACGGATCCGCAAGAGCGTTCTCATATTTTCGATGCGCTGGAACGTCTCGGAAATTTCGTCCTTGAAATAGTAACTTAATTTATAGTTGAAATTTCCACCCGCAATTTGTGATGCAGCTTCATTGATGTCGGACAATGGAGAAAGAGACCGCTGAACGAAGAAGATTGTTGCAGTGATTGAAACCATGACCAGGGCAAACAGGATGGTGAAGATGACAATTGTCAGTGCGGTGATTTGTCGCATTGATTCTTCGATGAAGGCATCCGTGACGATGATGGCGTTGGAATTGGGCGCTTGCGAGAAGGCAAATGCCCGTGTTTTGCCATCCAATTCGAAGCTGTGAACACCCTTTTTTACGCCCGATGAAATGAATTCCTTGACGTATCTGCGCACCAGTTCGACAGGTCGGCCGGCCGTCTCGATAATGTCGCCAGTGGTGGTCACCAGAATTGAGGAATTGGGAATATTTTTCTTCATGGTGCTGATGATTTCAGTTGCGTCCGAAAAGACCAGGTTTTCATCGTTGTCGCGTGTGTAGGCAAAGACTGTTTCGTTTTGCAGAGTGAAAAACAATTCTCCCTTTGAAGGCCATGCAACAAGGTTGTTGCTGTTGGCGTTCATTGTGCCCGTCCAGGGAATGAAACTGAGTTCCTCTCGTTTTCTCAAGGTCTCAAGAATCACCTGAGTGACAGACATGGAGACGGATTCACTTTCCGCAAAAGCTGCGTCGAACGCGTAGGATTTCTTGTCTTTTGCCAGGTAATAGTAAAGTGCGAATGAAAACAGGCTGATGAGACCCAGCAGGATGCCTGCAGCGAGAATCGCAATGCGGTTCCTGAGTTTTGTCGTCTTCCACAGGCCGACGAGATCAATGTAGCCAAACACATCCGCCAGCGTGAGCTTCAGGAATTTCATGCGACGCTTTCCTTGAACTCAGCTGCAGTCTTTGCAAGTTCATCTGGCAGCGGAGCACCCATCGAATTGGCAATCTTTTCGATCAAGTTGATGCGCAATCCAAGATCCGCCCTGAGCATTTCAAGCATTCTGTTGCAAACCAGCGAGAAAACCTCTGCCTTGTCGTTGCCGGCGGCGTTTTTGCGCTTCTGTGAAGTGTTGATGTTCTCAAGTTCTTCCAGGAGTGCTTCAAGAGCCTTTGTTTCCTTTGGATAGAGATCCAGAATCTTTTGGCGCAGGACGGGATCCGTGAAGAACAGGAAGTTGGCCTTGCGGGCGATGGGAAGTTTGTCGATGACCCCGCGGATGATGTTTGGCTCCATCAATTCAAGGTCTCGGGTAAAGAATCTTTCCTGGAGAAGCTCAAAGCGCAGGCTGAGATCATCTGCGCCGAGAAAGTCCAGAATCTTGGCCTCTGACGTTTGTGTGCTGCCCTTGAGCATGGCTCTGAGGAGTCGTTCCTTGTCGATGTTCTTCTGCTCGCCCAGTGACTCTTTTCTGCCGTCGATTTTGTCAATGAATGCCGGTGCCGGTGCCTTGCTGGAGTCGACCTGGCCCAGGCCTTCCATAATTTCCTTGAGCCTCTCAGCAGCCAATTGATTTGAAAGTTCCAGCGCTACACCCTGAGGCAGCAGGCGCATGACAATGCTCGATTCCTCCGTGGAAATCTCATTGAAGAGTTCCTTCAGTCCAGAGACGTCGAGTTTGAGCAGTGCCTTGCGGATGGGTTTTGTGTCGTAACTGAATCTCAAAAGAGCCGTCTGGCGGGGAATCATTCCGGCAAGCATCAGTTGTGCAGCCTCGAGGCCTGGCAACATTTCCGAGCCCTCCTTCCAGGAGGCATTCAGGCTTTCGTCGAGTTTTCGAATCAGTTTGTTTGGCAGCAGTTCGAGTGCCGGCTTGAGATTATCGTAACCAGAATAGAGAAGAAGGCTGTTGAGCGAGTTCATCCCGTTGTCGCCACTGGCGATGTCGACCAACACTTCTCCCACTGTAACGGGGTCTTTCGAGCACCACTGTGCGACGTTTTCGGAAAGCTGAATGCGTGTCTGGGCCAGCAGATCCGCTTCCTTGTCGAGGCTGAATTTCGATTTGGTGCTCAGTGAAGACTTCAATTCCTGCTGCAGTGGCCCACCGACATCGGCCGTGTTGGTTGCAGGCCCGGCATCCTGAGATTCGCTGTCAGGTTTTGCCGTGGCAGCCTGTGCTGCCTTGGCCACGTTGCCGATGGCCTGGGCGACGCTTCGGCCTGTAAAAAACACTGCAAAGCCCACGAGGACGAATCCAATCAGTGCGGCGAGGCTCATGAACAGCCCGCTGAGCGATTGATTCTTTGGATTGAGCAGATCACCGACCCAAGAGGTTTGACCTTCCTTTTTTTCTGCTTCGTCGGTTTTGATCTCGGCGAGGTTGTTGAACTTGATCCTGTCATTGGCATTGTTTTCATTGAGGGCAGAGGTACCCAAAAGTTTCACGATGGCCTTGCGCAACTCGGTTCGCGACTCCTCCTTGAATTCTGTCGGAACGTGAAGTGTCATGCTGAGTTCGACGAGATAATCATACAAAGAGTATGAAAAAGGCGTGGGCTGATAGGAGGACATGGGCGAAGAGAAGTTGATGCTCGGTGCGATGGCCTGCTTCTGTGTTGTGGGCAGTTCTGTTTTTTTTGCTGAAGTTGGGGCGATGTTTCCGGTATTGAGAATGCCAAATCGGGCGCCCGGTTGTGCGAGGTCGGGGTTTGAGTCGGACTTGGGCTGAAGGGGAGTCTCCGGATTTTGCAGTGCATTTGCAGCTTTCAAAAAGCTGAGAAACTGCGATGTGCTTTCGCTCCACTGTTGGCGAGTCTGTTGCTGCTCTTTCGTCCTTTCCTGCTGCTGATGCTTTTGAAAGTCCTGATTGAGCTTGTTTCTGTCGACGTTCAATTCAATGCTCACGACAGGTTTTCTTTTGTCTTTGAGTTCAGCAACAACAAGCGACTTCTCTGCCAGGTCTGTCACGTGCTTTTGAATCTCGTCGCGCATGCGGATGCGTTCGATTTCAGGCAAATTGAAGGTTTGTTGCACTGCGGTCTGTGCAAATGCGATGGGCGTGAGAGCAGAATGACAAAGGCAAAGCAAGGCCGTGGCAAGCACCGCCGCTGAAATCAGTCGCAATCCGATATTTCCGATCCGGTCATACCAGTGCATGAATCTTCCTTTGTTCCTCTTCAAATATCGGGCAGATTTGTCCAATGAGTTTGGGCCTTGGATGCCGCACGTCAAATTACTTTCAGGATTCGAGTCAATTCAAGGCACGGATATTGCCGGCTTGCGCGAATCATCCCGGCAATAATTTCCCACGGGATGAGATTAAAAACCGAGGACGGCTCCAACAGAAAGTCCGATTTTTTGCCCGGTGTAGGCAATTGTGCTGGTTCCCACGTTGATTTGGTATTGCAGGGAGCTTGAAATTGCGAGTCCCGAACTGATTGCGTACTGGCTGCCAATTCCCAGACCCAGTCCAAGATAATCCGAAGATGCATCGAAGTTTTGAAGCACCGTGCGCAAAAGAGCTCTTCCAAAAGCAACGTTCAAAGAAGCGAAGTGACGAAATTTCTCCGTTTCACTCAATTGCATGCCTTCAAAACTCACTGAAGAATCGCTTGAAAGTGAAATGGGGTACCACTGCACGATCACGCCGAGATTTTGATCATAATTTCGTCCAATCGGCGGATTGGGGTCATGACCCAGAAAGCTTGTCAGGCCCACCCAGACGTCGGGGTGAATGCGCTGCGTCAAGCTCAGATTCAAATTCATGAATGAAATTCCGCTGCGCTCGGTAAAACCTGAGACAGAAAAGCTATTGAACTCGCCTCCAATTCCAAGCGCAGTTCGCTTGGCCGCGTCGCCAGCCTTCGCCGGCATGGGCAGCGAGACAATGGCTGCAGGCAGAATTGCAAAAAGCAACGCCTTGCTGAGCAGGTCAGTTCGGCTTCTGTTGGGTGCCTTTTTTGATTTGTTCAATGAAGTTCCTCGTGACTGTGTCGTCGGGGTCGAGTTCCGTTCCTCGGGTCAAGCTTGCAACGGCAGCCTGGAGTTCACCTTTCTGGAACTGAATTGAGCCTTCCAGAAAATAACTGATGGCCAGGTTCGGATACTTCTCGCGTATTTTCACCGTCAATCTCTGCGCATCATCGTAGCGTTTCTCGATGATTCCGCGCTCGGCGTCGAGAATGTCGCGCACCAGGGCATTCAGGTCCGAGGGTTTCTGTTGCTCACTGCTTTTGGGATCAACAATCTTCTTGAGACTCAGTGAGGCCTTGAGTTCACCCCTGAGCGATGTTGGCAACAACAGTGTGGCCGTTTCGTGGCCCTCAAGCGTTGCTCTGATGAGTGCTGGTCCTTGTCGAACAAGCTCGCCCAATTTGTCTGAGTTCAGCGAAACGGGAGATTTTCCAAGAGTCGCAGGTGCTCCTCCCGATGCTGAAATAGCCGTGAGTTCAGCCCCTGCCGGTTCCGTGGTGATTTGGAGGCTGGCGCAAGCTGCGAGCAAAATTGTTTGCACAATCGAGCAAGCCAGCAGTCGCCGAAATCCTTGAGCGCTGAGTATTGGTTTGTTGTCTTTCACTCGCACCGTCCTTGGTGTGGGCAGATTTTTCCACCGATCCGAATCATACCAAATGTTGGATCACTCCAGTTTACTTTTCAATGTCAATGCGACTCAAGCGAACCAATCTGCCTTGCTGCAGGCTGATTTGTGAAAACCTTGGCGCTCACGTAAGCTGAAGACATCCTTGTGTCATTCGGCGAACTGAAGGGGAATCCAATGGTGAACAGTTGGCTCGGGCATGCGTATTGGCGTTTGGCAATTGTCCTGATTCTGGGGTTCGCAAGCGGTTTGCCGTTGGCACTCACTTCAGCCACCTTGCAGGCCTGGTTGGCGACCGACAACGTCGACATTGCAACCATTGGTTTCTTTTCGTTGGTTGGGCTTCCGTATACGTTCAAGTTTCTTTGGGCGCCGCTCATGGATCGCTTCGAGCCACCCTTTTTGCGACGACGACAAGGTTGGCTTGTTCTCACCCAATTGGGCACTGCCGGAGCACTTTTGTTGCTCTCGACACTTCGGCCTTCACAGAGCACTGAGGTTTTCTCTTTGATTGCAGTGACCATCGCGGTGTTCTCTGCCTCGCAGGACATCGTGGTTGATGCCTATCGAACAGACGTTGTTGAACATCACGAACGAGGCTTTTCATCTGCAATTTATGTTTTTGGTTATCGACTTGCGATGATTCTTTCGGGCGGAATTGCGATGATTTGGGCCGACCCCGTGAAAGGCAACGGTTGGACCTGGCCGGACATCTACAGGATTATGGCCATGATCATGGTCGCCGTCGCAGCAATCTCGTTCTTTCTGCTCCCGTCTGTGAAATACGTGGATCAAGGCAAAAAGTCGGACGCGAAGTCCGACCTTCTCGGTTTCTTTGCTGTCGTGGTTGCAGTGGTGATTGGTTATCAATTCACCACCCGCATCGCCAACCCACTTTCGGCTCAAATGCTCTCGGGTGTGTTTCCGCCCGAGGGCGACAAGCCAAATCCAAACCTCAAGGCATGGGCAGATCTTCTCGGACTGTTCATTGGCCTGGCTGTTACGCTGCCGCTCGCATGGTTTGCGTCGGTGAGGGCAAAATATGAGACGCTCAATGTTGCTCTCAAGAACTATTTTTCCCTCAAGAGTTCGGTGAGCATTCTTGTTTTCATCATTCTCTACAAGTTGGGTGATGCGTTCGCCAGCGCGTTGCTCACACCCTTCCTGCTCAAGGGCGTTGGCTTTGCCCAAGCGGAAATCGGCGTGGTGAACAAGATCATCGGAATCTGGTTGACCATCCTGGGAGCCCTTGCCGGCGGTGCCCTGATGGTCAAGATTGGACTTTACCGGTCGCTGCTTTCATTCGGTATCCTTCAATTGCTCTCGAACCTCGGTTTCTGGCTCGTCGCAACGCTTGGCAAGGGTTCCTGGGGAAGTTTCGAGCTCCCGGCATTCAACCTCATCCTTGTTTCACTCAAGGAAGCGACACAGGTGGATTCACTCCTGGTTTTCGCGGTCGGCATTGAAAACATCACGGGTGGAATGGGAACTGCAGCCTTTGTTGCTCTGTTGATGTCGCTCTGCAATCAAAAATTCACTGCCACACAGTATGCGCTGCTTTCGGCGTTTTCCGCAGTGGGTCGTGTGTGGGTGGGGCCATTGGCAGGAGCAGCTGCGACCTCCATCGGCTGGCCAACATTCTTCATCATTTCGACCATCATGGCAGTGCCGGGAATCGTGATGCTGATAAGGCTGAGGCCGATTGTGTTTGAACTGGAAGCGCCCAAGGGAGTCGCGCTGGCCGACGACTGAAAACGGAAGAGAGAAGTCAGAAACTGAATTCAGAGCTGACCTTGCATTTGCTCCACAAAAGCGTTCCATTCTTCGAGGACGACCGCAAAGGCGTCCTCTTTTGAATAAACACCTCTGCCGCACATCAGTTCCACCAGGTTGAATCCCTCGCGCAACAAAAAGTCGGCATGTCCAAATCCCTTCAAATAGACACGCTGGAGAGAGTTTGGAGCAATGTGCTTGTAAAAGCGTTCAGGTCCCATTTTTTCCGGAACACACGAATGACCAAGTCTTTTAAATCCAGGTCCCAATTCACTCTCCAGCACAACAGTTGGTATCGCCAGTGTGGGAAATTTTTCATCGAGAAAAATTGGAAATCGCTTCGGTGACGAAAAGGGCGGCGTTCCATCCACCGGATCCATCAAAAACAAGCCTTTGACGTTTGAGTCAACCGAGGCCAATTTGGCGGCGAATTTTCCGGTTTCGCTATAGGCAAGAATCACGACACCTCGCGGCGCACGACTGGAGACATCCTTGACCAGTGCAATCATTTTTTCCAGATCGCGGCTTTGGTTGGCCGTGATCGGATTGTAGTCGATATTGCCAAACGAGAATTCACCCTGGCGGATGCAATCGTTGTCGATGAACGGAGTGTATGTTTTTTCATCAACGGCTGAACTTCGCAGGACCACAAATCCTATTCCTGCGCAGTCGGCAAAAGATTTCAATGGAAACAGAACTGCGAGCAGCACAAAAAAAAGCCGTACACGTGCCATCACCCGACTCCACAACGTTCGATGTTCCTGCAAAAGTATGAATTTTTACTTTCGCGAAACTATCACGTCGCAAGTTCGGGTTCAAACCTCAGTCGCGGAGGCCTTCAAGCAGAATCCATTCCATGGCCTGAGTGGGCGGAAGCAGCTTGCAGTAGTGCATTCCTGCAAGTGGAGCGGGAGCGTTCAGGCCACTGCGCAAGGCGGTCGAAGTCACTTTCAGCTCGCGAGAATCAGGGTTTTCTTCAATGTTCAGCTTGCTGGGGAGCCACTGAATTCCTGAGGCAAATTCACGGTCATCCCCAAACACCATCGTGCGACCACGACGCATGAAGCGCTCACGGGCCGTTGGGCTGATTTCGTTCAGCGCCCAGTTGAAAATCTTCCTGTTGAGGTCGGCACAGTTCAACAACGGAGCGTTGGCAATTCCAGCCGCTGCATGAATCGCTTCCCGGCTCTTTGTTTTGCAGCTGAGGGCTCGAGCACTCTCTGGAATATTCGAGATGTCCAGGAAATTGTGCGGATAGACAAGATGATACGAAATGTTGATTTCCATCTCTTCGCTGCCCTGCAGTTGAATTTTTGGTTTGCTTGCAGCAAACGGAGCGAGTCCCAAGACTCGCTCGGATCTCGTTTTGAGCTTGAAACCCGGCGGCAGCAGTTTGGCTTCTTCGGCTTGGGCCTCGCCGCAAGCGAGTTCGTCTTTTTCCTGAGCTTCCCAGTAGGGCTCGACGATCTCCCTTGTTTTCTGAACTGCAAGAGTCATCCGGTCGAAAGCCTTGACTCGTTCATCTGAAAGAGTGTCGGGCGATGCGTTCATCACGATGAAGTCGGATACAACTTCGGCAATTCTGGATTGCGCCGCTTTCAAATCCAGTTCCGGTTCGAGGTCGGAATCAAGCTGCTTGCCGTCTGCGAATTGAGCATGATTGACGCCCGGCAAAACAACCACAGGCTTTTCCGCCAATGGTTTTTGGACATCGGGATTGAGGCTTGCGATTTCAAAAAAGCTTTTCGCGTCGAGTGCAATGCGCGTCACACGCGTTTGACCATCAAGTTCTCCTGTGAGCGTCAGCACAGGCACCTGCATCTCGGGCAAAGTACTGCGTCCATCATTTCGAACCAGATAAGAAGAAAGAAGAACAAGTCCAGCGAAGTCTTTTTTCTTGATGTAGTTCTGGGCAATGATTCCGCCAACGGAATGTCCCGCAAGGGTGGTCTGCTTTCGCTCCACGGATGTGAAGCCAAGGTCCCGCACTGTTGCAAAGACCCTCTCGATGGCTGCATCGTCCTGAACCGGATTTACGATGTCGCCCGTGAAGGCAAGAATGCCAATCCAAAGGCTGAAGGCCGAACTTTCCTGAATCTCCCGCGCCAGTGAAAGGTACTCCTCGGGTGATCTGTTCATTCCAGGGAACAAAATCAGGAGTCTTTCGGGTGCTCCCGATTTGAGCGGGCGCATGACGATGGGAGCTGCCGCCTCTTCCGTTCGCTGGTTTCTTTGTTGTGTAATTTCAGCTGCTTTTTGGATTGAAAAATCGTCGCGAATAGGAGATACGAAGCAGGCCGATAAGAGAATCAAGGGGACGAGTGTTCCAGTCAGGACGCCAAGCGGTTTTGTCCGGGTCATGGGTACCTCTGCACTTTCAACAATCGGTTCAGACGACCGTTTTTGTTCACACTTTTTTTGTCATGCCTGTTATGCTTGCGGCACGATACTTTAATTGTGGCAAACGGCAATGATGCATGGGCTTCAATTTGGAGAAATAAGAATGGCGAGTTGTTGCCAAAGCAAAGCCTGCGATCTTGCGAAACTCAAAAAAGAGCAGGCCAACGTTTTGTGGATTGCACTTTTCATCAATGCTTCGATGTTTTTTGTCGAGGCTGCAGGCGGTATTTATGCCCGCTCACTCGCACTGAGTGGCGACTCACTCGACATGCTCGGAGATGCCATTGCCTACGGTAGTAGTCTTTATGTCATCAACAAGGGCCGAAAGGCAAAGGCTCTGTCTGCCTCGCTCAAGGGTGGTATCATGTTGGCCTCTGCCGCAGCTGTATTTGTGCAGGCAATCTGGAAGCTGATCCACAGCACCACACCCGAAGTGGGGCTCATGGGAGGTGTGACCCTGCTCGCGCTCATTGCCAACGTCGCCTGCCTCGTCTTGCTCACGCGTCATCGCAACGATGACATCAACATGTCGTCTGTTTGGACTTGCTCGCGCAACGACCTGATTGCCAACGTGTCTATGCTTGCTGCCACCGGACTCGTGGCCTGGACGCATTCTCCCTGGCCCGACATTGTTGTTGGGTTGGCCATCACTGTGTTGTTTTTCAAGTCAGGAATGGGTGTTTTGAATGAAGCGCGTCGAGAGTTGAACATGAGTCAAACCATTCGGGTCTGACCGCAGAGTTATCCTTTTTTCAAGCTGCTTTTTTCTCGCCAATCAAAAACTCAACATCTTCAGGTGGCAATCTTTCGCGAATTTTTTCGAGGAGCGCGCGGCGTTCCTCTTCGCTGTAGTTCAAAAGTTCAATCACCGGCTTGATGGCGCGAACCACCGGATAAATGTCAATCGAAGTCTGCAGACACCGTTTTCCGGTTGCAATATCTCCCTGAACGGCAGCAATTCTTGCAACAGACGCAAGTCGACTCGGATTGCCGGCTGCGAGGGTCTCTGCTGCGAGGATGCAGCGAGCGGCATCCAGAAGGCGTCCAGCAATCAAGTGCGCATCTCCGGCAAGAGTCATTGCACGCACGTTTTTGGGGTTTTTATCCAACAGGCGTGAAGCAAGATTCAGCGCCTTGTCGACATCGTTGTTCAACACCATGGAAGCCCGGGCTGATGCAATCACCAGCGGCTCCTGGTTGGGATATTCGCGCGCAAGTTTCTGCCAGACATCAAGATCGGTGGGAGACACGCAGCAGTCGCCCGAGGCAGCCAGATGCAAAAATTTGCGAAGTTCCTGGTCCAGGTTCAGGAATGTCTGAAGGGCAAGCGCCACCGAATAGCCCAATGTGGAGTGGGCGGTCTCGCCCTGAAATTCCTTGATCATTCCGAGATCCTGCGCAAAGCAAATCGCCCGTTCGTTGTTGCCTCGATAAACAATGAACCGCGCAATGTGCCGGGTGCTGGGGGTTCTCACAAGCCTGTGGTGAAACAGTCCCACTTCCTGGCGTTCGAACCCCTCCAGAACATGGATGAGCACTTCCGCTCCACAAGCTTCAAACGCCGCGGGAATTTCTGCGATGTCTTCGACGGCCAGTGGACGCAAAGATGCAGCTTTCAGCGCGCGAACGTACTGGTCCCGAAGGGGAGTCTTTTTGGCCAACAATATGACCGGCACTTGAGAGTTCAATGTCATCATAAGCTCCTTCAAGCTCCAGACATATCGAGACTATCGGCATAAAGTTTAGGATAAAATAAATCAGGATTTCTTTTGGCTATAAATCCGTAATTATTGGGGAAAATTTAAAAGACAGGATTTCAGGAATTTTTGGGGTCGATTGCCGAAATTAATCAAAGTCCGTCCAGGTTCCTCAGGGCATGCCATCAAATCTTCAGCTGTCCCCACTCCACCGGCTGCTTATCCACAATTTTATCCACAATTCCTTTGAGCTCGTGTTGTGAAAATTCTCCATTGGAGGCGAGCAAGATGCGGCCGGTGAAGCCGAGGCGACGCAGTTCCGAAGCCAGCTCAATTCCAGTCATGCGGGCGTCGGCTGCAAAATAGTGGTCGGTGATGATGGTGTGGATTTTGTCGAGGGAAATTTGCGGTGATTGATTTGTTGGTTCGCTTCTCAAGGTCTGAAAGAAAGAATCGGGACCATCAAAGCAATTGATGTTCACCTGTGTTTTGAGCTTGGCTTCCCACACCCAGCGGACAAGGGGTGAATCGTCGAGAAACACGACCTGGGGCTTTTCCTGTGTGGCTGAAGCTGTGGGTTCTTCATTTTTCGAATCCTCACTGCCTGAAACTGCGAGAGGTTCTTCTGCAGTAGTCATCAATTGAAAATCGGCCTGTTCCTCAACAGGTGACGCGGATTTGAGAGTCAGTTTGAATTCAACTTTGCCGAGCGGAAACGAATCGCTCTTTTCGCTTGCGCAAACAACGCTGCCACCATGCTGGGTGACAATCTTCTTCACAATCGCCAAACCCAATCCCGTTCCGCCAGTCTTGCCGCTGGTAAAGAACAGGTCGAA
>JBMSQQ010000050.1:0-25929 GCA_049423385.1 Silvanigrellaceae bacterium
CGCCATCAACGATGCTGTCTCGGGCTTCAATGCTGCGACGGACGCTGTGATTGAAATCACGGGCTACACGGGAATTTTGTCGATGTTGAGTATCTGGTGAGAGAATGGGGCGTGTGAAAAAAGAACTCTGACAAGAGAGCATCCGTCAGATGACTTTCGTCCATTCGAGTTTCTACTATCGCCCTGTCGATGAGGCCGTACCTTTTAAACCGAAGGCTCTCGACACTCAAAAAACCACGCGTGTGAACGCCCGGCAATTTCCGGGAAGTCCATGGGTGGCCGTAGCCTCTGGACCTTTCTGAACACACGCAACAAGCCTTTCTCAAACGCAGCACGCTCTTGCGCCTGACAATTGGTTGAAAACCAACAGACACCGTCCGCTTTGAGAATACGGGCACAGGATTCGGAAAGTTCAATCCATTCCTTGCCTACGTGAAATGCTCCGCCTTCGCGGGTCGAGGAAAAGGTTGGCGGATCACACACAATAATGTCCCAGCCCTGATCTGTTCCCTCAGCCTTTTTTTCGACCTGCTTTTGCAACCAGACGCGCGCATCACGCTCGACAAATTTACCTGTGCGCGCCTCGACCAGTGCATTCAATTCAAAATTCTTTTTGCCAATCGCCAGGGTGCTGCCCGCAGAATCCACATTCATCACAACTTCGCAGCCAGCTTTGCTGGCCACGATTCCAAATGCACATGTGTAGGAAAACAAATTGGCAATTCTTTTTCCGCTCGCGACCAATTGCAAACGCCGCCGGTTGTCGCGGTGGTCAAGAAAAAGTCCCACATGCTGCCGCGCTGTAAGCGTGACCCACGCTTTCCATTCGTGTTCTTCAACCTCAAAAAGTTCGGGCGGTTCGATGCCCACACACAAACGTTCCTGAATGAGACCCTGTTTGTGGGGGTTCTTGCTGATTCTGCGAAAAACGATCCCCACCAGACCAAAATTTCTTTGCAAGCTCAGAAAGAAATCTTGAAGTTCGCCTTGAATCACCTCAAACGACGCTTCATCGTAGACCCACACGAGCAGATGTTTTCCGTAAACATCAATCGACAAGTCAAGCCGCGACAATTCTCCGCGCTGAACGGCCCGCCAGGCAGAGGTGATAGAAGACATCCAGTTGCCACGTCTTTCGAGCGCCACCATGCCTTCGACGTGGCTCGCTCCAAGGGCATGAGAGTCGGCTGAAAACGAATGAGGCAATGGTGCACGCAGAGTCGAAGCAATTCCGGGCCATTTCAGTTCAAAACAATGCAGTGCAATCCGCGCAGCCGGTTTGCCTCCGTATTCTGTGTCACCCCACAACGGGCAGCCGGAGTGTGCTGCATGCCTGCGGATTTGATGAGTGCGACCTCGCGCAATTAGTGCGCGATAGCGAAACAGATTTTCAGCAATTTGAGTATCGAAAAAAAACTCGGTGCGGGCCGACTTGTCGTCGAGTGGTTGAGTACAAATCCAGGATTGTCCATGGTTGGTGCGAACATCTTTGTCGGAAAGAAAATAATAAGTTTTCTCAGAGAGCTCACCCACATGAATCCGCTCGGCCTCGGAGCTTGCGGCCGAAGTCTTTGCAAACAGCAAAACACCAGTTGTCCCCTTGTCGAGGCGCGAACAAACAAACAATTGTTTACCATGGTGCAGGGCAAGCCATTCTTGAACCCCAACATCGCCAGGGTCACCGCCGTGGGTCGCAATTCCGTAGGGTTTGTTTACGATCAGCCAGTGCTCATCTTCGTGAAGAATCACTGAACCCGGGGCCATATTCACAAGGCTCCGCCTCTGATATTCATAAGGATGTTGACGATTTCAACAAGCCCACTTCCCTCGGGCTGGGTGCTGACAATCGACGGATAATGGCTCATCACTTCGCGGTATTTCACGACGTTGGCAACACCTGCTGAATGAGGAAACTTGCTCACTGCAAACAGTGGTGCATCGTTTGGACTGTCGCCAATGGTCAGGGTCGTGGTTGCAGGCCCGGTTTTGATTCCCCATTTTTGCAAAAGCCACTCGAGCGCAGTCCCCTTTTCTTGTCCCTGCGGCATGATGTGGGCATGGATCGTCGACCAAGCAAAAGCCAGTCCACTGGACTCCACCTGATTTTTCATTGCCGACAATGCTACGGCCGAAAGCCCCTTCGAATGAAAAGTAAAATCGCTCAGTCGAAAAACATTGTCACCCGTGATCATGAGTCCCGGGTTGTTCTCCAAAAGCTTTGCGAACATTTTTGCCAACGGTTCGCGGGTCTTGTTTGAGGCTGCCTCTTCATAGTGTCCGTTGGTGGGGTTCCGCACGAGAGGAGCCGCCTCTGGCCCCAAAAACACCACTCCACCGTTTTCTGCAATGGCAGCATCCACCGGAAGGTAAGAGGCCAAAGCCTGGGCCCAACCGGAGGGCCTTCCGGTGACCAGACACAGCTTCAGTCCTTGGGCACGGAGTGCATGCAAGGCCGATATGACTTCTGTCGTCAGCAGGCCATGAGTGGTGAGGGTTCCATCAATGTCCATGGCAATCACTTCAATGCTCGCCCAACTCTCGTAGTTCGAGCCGCTTGACCTGGAAAAAACCTCAGTCATTTCAGAACTTCCTCACAGTTTTTGAGTTCAATTCAAATACTCGTTGACTTCGCTTGTATGACTGCCTACCTGTGACTGGCCGGTCGGCTAGTCGAAATGTCGGCAACCTGCTGGCTGTTCAACCCTACTTGGTTGTTTTGGGGAACCGCAATGACGAAGACCTTTTTTGCCAAAATTTCTCTTCTTGCCTGTCTTCCTGCTGCAACAACCCTGGCGGTTGCCTGCCAAGGGAGCGACAGGTCGCAAGCAAAAGTTCAGTTTGTGAAGACTTCGACCACCACGGCAAGGCTGGAGAATCGTGACCTCGCCGACAAATTCATGTTCGGCTTGAACGTTATCGAGACCAAGGGATTTTTCAGTACAGCATTGAACCTCAACTTCCGTCCGGTCGAGGCAGACCTTGTACTGGCAGCGAATGAAGCTGGCAAAAATCAACTCGTTGTCTCGATGCCGGGAAGAGATGGCCGTCGGGAAAAACTCCTCAGTTTCGACGTCGCTGAAATTTCCAATGGTCAATTTGAAGTCGATTTCAACACCGCGGGCAACGATCTGTCCCTTTGGAATGACTACGGCGGGATGATCGTCGATACAGACGCAGGCGTGAAATCGGGCGCATGGCGCACCACCGCACAGCCACGTGTGGTGCAGGTTGTTCAAGACCCAGACACCGTGATCGTGGACATCATTCACAGCGTTGCTTTCTCTCTCGCCAAAAACGCAGACGACACCAGCAAGGAACGGAACGGGGAAGTCAAGGTCAGGTTGTTCCTCAAACGCCAGAGCAAAAAGCCGGATGTCTTCGGCCGCACCGTCCAATCCGCACTCGCACAGAACATCGGTTATTTCGGCTCTTCACGTATGGCCGCCGGCGACAACACGCTGCCAATCGCCCATTATAAAATCGATGTAAATTCTCGCAAAGCAGCTCAGCAAATCGTTTATCTCAAGGATTTTCCTGAAGACTATTTGCCGGTCGCCAAACAGGCAGTTGAAAGCTGGAACATAGTTTTCGGATTTGACGCCTTCAAAACAACGGTCGCAAGTTCGGACATCGATCTCGGTGACCCTCGTTACAATGTCATCAAGTGGATCGATGGTCTGGATGAAGAAGTGCCCTGGGCCGGCTATGCACCGACGATGGTGAATCCACGCACCGGCGAAGTATTGTCGACGCAAATTCTCATCAACGGAAGCACGACCCGAAAGAGCTTCTCAGGAATCTACAAGTATACTTCCGAGGCCGCGCCACAATTTTCAAAACTCACGGGTAAAATCGGCAACGTGCCGCTGGTGGAAGGCACTGGCGAAAATCCGGTCGTGTCGTTCTTCGCAGACACCAAGTCCAAATCGGAAGAAGAGTACGTGAAGGGATATTACCTGAGTGTGATCATGCACGAGTTCGGACACTCGCTTGGCCTGCGCCACAACTTTGCCGGATCCACTGTCATTGATTCCAATGGAGTCTCGAGCTCGGTCATGGATTACGAACCGGGCTTTGTATC
The DNA here is from genome assembly GCA_049423385.1 of Silvanigrellaceae bacterium. Classification (GTDB taxonomy): domain Bacteria; phylum Bdellovibrionota_B; class Oligoflexia; order Silvanigrellales; family Silvanigrellaceae; genus RFOM01. Next base: position 4,082 of record JBMSQQ010000050.1, read on the forward strand.
CAACATCCGCCAGGTGCCTGGATCCTATGATCACGCTGCAATCCGCTGGGGCTACTTTGGAGAAACTCCATCGTCGAAGCAGACATTTTGTACCGACGAAGACATGGCGAAGCGCTATGATTGCAACCAGGGCGACGTGGGCAAGCCACAAGACTTTGTTGTCACAGGACTCATCCAGGGAACATCTGTTCTGGAAAACCTGATCGTTCCGTTGCCAGACATGGTCAAAAAGCCAATGAAGAGCATAATGAAGACTGCGGTGAAAATCATTGAGCTTGCGAATCAATTGCCGGAATCGGAGCGGGCACAGGCCATTGCCGAAATCGAAAGAGCGCTCGCGCGGGTCAAGAATGCCCAACCGGCTTCGAACCTGAGCGCTGCAGAAAAGGCTATTGTCGAGGCCAATCTTGGCAAACTGTCAGCATCGTATGCAGATGCAACAGCACCCAAGAACCCGACACCGTTGGCATTCAACCCCGGCTTGTAAGAGCTTCACGGAATTCGAAATCCACAACGAGCGGAACATGGTCGGACAATTGAGTCCACGGTGTTCCGCTCAAGCATTTGACTCCACGGTATTCCAGTCCACGTGAATAGACCCGATCAAGTGGAAGGATCGGAAATGCACTCGGAAAAGATCTCGCATGGTTTCCGTGCATCCATTTGTGGGCCTCGGTGACACCGCATCCTGACTCCAACTCTGTTGACAATTGACCACGCCAGTCATTGAAATCGCCCGCAATCACCAATGGTGTGTGATGCGGAACCGCCTGCTCGATTCGGTCAATCAGCCGCGACACCTGCGTCCTTCTGCCCCGCTCATGCAAATCAAAGTGAAGGCAAATGAAATGAACCGGCGGACGCTCGGGCGACACCAGAACCACCACATGCAGAAGCGACCTTTTCTGAAAGAAGACATTCGAAACATCGATATTGTTGGAATAAATAATAGGAAAACGGCTGAGTACCGCATTGCCGTGATGGCCATCCCAGCCATCCCATGTCCGGCCGTACACTTTGTATTCATAATGCCCATCGGCCAAAAAAATGTGTTGTTCAGTTGAAGGCCAGTCTGGTATCAGCCGCGCCTTGCGCCGATGCTCTCCTTGAACTTCCTGCAACAGGACAACGTCTGCATCGATATTCCGCAGTGCGGAGCGCATGTCCGACAACACGAATTGTCGATTGGCAATCGAGAACCCCTTGTGAATGTTGTAGGTGACAATCCGCATCCTCGGCCTCTTTAGAGCATATGTCGAAAGTAAAGCAAAATTCCAACCAACAGCCGTTGAACAAAAGGCTGACCCGCCAAACTCAGTTTATCGACTTGATGGGAATTTAAAAAGTCGCGGGCAAAACTCTGTTCGAGTGAGCCCAAAACCCGATCATCCGAAAGAATCACATCCAGCTCATAATCATGAAGAAGACTGCGATGATTGAGATTGGAAGAACCAATCCAGCATTTTTCGTCCAGCAACATCGCTTTGGCGTGCAAAACACGGGGAGTAAATTCATAAACCTTGACACCGAACTTGATGAGCGTCTCGTAAAAGGCCCTGGAAATCCAAGGCATAAAATGAACATCGGAAATCCTGGGCAGCAGGATTCGAACATCGACACCACGCTTGGCCGCAGCCATCAAGCCGCGCAACAGAGCCCCACTTGGAACAAAATATGCATTGGCGATCCAAATGCGCTTCTGCGCATTGCGAATGGCTCGCAAGCGCTGCTGAAAGGATGCGTGTCGCATCGATCTACCATCGTTGCGAACAATCCATTCGCTGGAACTCTTGCCGACAAAGCGACTCAAGGTCAGCAACGGGCTCAGGATGCCGTGTTTGCCTGCCCGCCAGGATTTTCCCCAGGCCTTCAGAAACATCCTCTCCAGAAGCTGACACAACTCCCCTTCAACCCGCACTCCCAAATCATGCCAAGCATGCTCACCCATGACCTCTGCAAGGTGCACTTCAGCAACATTCAGACTGCCAACAAATGCAATGTGGCCATCCACAAGGACCATTTTTCGGTGATTGCGACTGTTCGCATAAGAAAAAATTCGCAACAAAGATGGCAGGCCAAATCCTCGAGTCATCGAAATTGAAGGAATAATCTGCCAAGGCAAAGGATGATGCACACGAATCTCGAGGCCCTGTTCCCGCAAGGGGCGCAACATGCTGCCGATTAGATTTGCAGACCCGACACCGTCGATCAGGATTTTGATTTCAACGCCACGTGCTTGCGCAGCAAACAGGGAACCCATCAGTTTGCGTCCCAAAGAGTCATACTCAAAGATATAAGATTCCAAATACACTCTGTGCTTTGCGGTATCGATGGCCTCAATTACCTTTGCAAAGTAGGAATCTCCATCAATCAACAACTCCTCAGCTTCCCAGCCTCCCTTGGATTTGAACATCTGCGGCGGCTGGTTGCGCGCGACCGAAAGGCTCACATGCTCCTCCGATTCAATCTTCTCCATCCAACTCAATCTGCTTGAGCCAACGAATTTTTTGACTGCAGGCTTCGAACAATTCAGGCTCTGCACTGAGAACAACCCGGAGGGCTTTCAGGGAAGCAACAATATCAGCAATGAAGAACAACATCGCAACAATCAAAGAACACAAACTCAAAAGAAAGAATGTTTGTGCAACTTTGTCGAGCGCAGTCCCGTAAACAAGATTGAAGAAGAGACTGAAAATGGTCACGGCGACGAAAAAAATACTCACTGCGACTGCAACAATTTCAGTACGAATCAGTCTCGCCCGACGATAGAGAATAACAATTTCAGTGACAATTGCATTTGCCGCCCGCTTGTCGTGTTCGCGGGTCCGGTAGTCACGCATCAACAATCGGATGCGATCAGACGTTCGACCATAGCGATTTGTCATTGCACCCAACAACAGGCCCGCACCTGAAATCACGGTGACCGGCGCGAGCGATGCCTGCAAGATACCAATAAGAGTGGGTTCACCGACCATATCGCAAATCTCCCGTAGACTTCACGAAACACTTTGGATGGCCAGTCCGACCAATCCAGCAAAAAAAGCCAGATTTCCAATCAAGCTCAAATACGCAAGCAGAATGAAAATTCCATTTGCTTCTATCATTGCCAGGCAACTGAAAAGCACTCCCCATGCAGGCACCGAGTTGCTGAATGGAATAGGCAAGGGCAAAGCCAACAACAACGAAAGAAACACAACATGACTCGCGAGAGCCCGGGGATGCGACAAGACTCGCCCCACGATTCCCAAATTTAGATGAGGAATCCTTGCAAGTCTTTCCAGCATCGTCTCTGCGTAACCAAGTATCTTTTGAAAGGTTTCAACCTTGATTTCACGCATGCGAACACGGTGCGGAAGTGCCTTGTGACCTTTGCCCGCGATGGTGAGAACGCCAAAAAAAGCCATCGCAAGCCCCAAAGGCGTACTCAATCCGGGCAACGGCACGGGTTGTAAAAAAGGAACACAAAACAGCACTCCGCTGAACGCAAACTCCATTGGTTCCAGCAGCACAAACAACTCACCCACAGTATGATGCTCGCGTGCAGTGTCGGACTCCTTGGTCACTGCCGCGCGGATGGCGCGAATCCTCTGAAGGGTCAGGTTCATTTTGCATCCTGCTCACAAACGGCTACTATTCCGAAGCTCGAGTCTGACAGAATTTTACCGGAAAGGAAATCCTGGGTGATTTCAGCAAAAAAACATCGACGCGTTGGCCTGGAACTCTCAATTTTCAAGTGGGTTGTGTGTCTGCAGTTGTTGGTCTTGCCCCGCCTGGCAAATGCCGATCGAGCCTTCGGAAAAATTGCAGACACAGTTGTTCCTACCCTCGGATACACAGTGGACGCAAAACAAAACCGACAACTCATTTTCATGAATAATCCAGAATTTCTTTTATTTGGACGTGATGAATGCGATCTTGCAGATGAGATGCCGCGTTGGCGAAGAATGACTTGCGCACGGAGCTTGTTCAAAATCGATACTTTAAACAAAGGTCGATACAGGGCTTGGTGGGAACATCGAAACATGATGCCCTTTGCGGTGCACTCGGGTGTTCTTGTTACAAACAACAGTCACGAAGAAGCGCATATCGTTGTCGAAAACGATGCCATCGAAACCAACAGCCTCAAGAATGGCGGCAACGAATTTGTGCAGATTTTCAACTCAAATGCGCACAATTCAGAGTTCGAACTTGCACCCGGAGAGAAAAGATTCCTGGGCACCACAACCAACAAGACTATCAGATCCGGCAATTTTTTTGCGGGTGTTGTCGACTTTGAAATCAAATCCGGCAGCGTGACTTTCGAAGAAGTTGTCTTCAAGGATCAACCGGCAGGCAATCTTTCTCATATTGGTTATTCAAGCAGAACCATGTTCAAGGTTCATGAAAGCCTTGTTTACAAGGGAGTCTCGCAAGTTTCCGCGATGAGGCTCGATGGTGCTGAATTCGCGATCGATGACAACTCTCTCGAGGGTCCACTGCCCTTGGCATACAAACAGGCAGAGGTCGTGCCTCTGGCTCAACTGGATTCAACGTGCCGACCCGACCGAGTTCCTGCCTGCTCAGGCGCTGCTTTGAAGATGAGACAAGATCCCGTGCGGGATACTGCCTGGGTCACCCACATTGCGCCCGATCCCGAGGATGCCAATCCCAAACGAAAACGCGCAATACTCTCGGACCTGGTGGAACTGGTTCTTCCCGGCAGCACATCCGGTTGTCTGTCCCTCTGGCCACAGTCAAATCCCGCATGCATGGTGATGTCGCACAATCATTTTTGGTACCTGCACGATTTCAAGAAGTGGCGGTTGCCAAATTGGGGAAATTGGGGAGTCGTATATTCTCATCCCATCAAGATAAAAAACAACGGATTCAAAAACCGTTTCGTGAAGGTATACATCACGGCCGATGGAGCTTCGCCTTTGGCGTTTCGAGGAACGGGCATGGGAAATCAGTGGCAACAGATTTTTCTCGATCCTAAAGCCAGTTCAAACAACCCTGCGAGCGCGCTTGTCGCAAGGTCACATGTCCTTGCCCTTGGCGAAACTGAACTGAAAGTGGAATTCGTTTTGAGCGGGCCCGGCGCCGGAACCCTCGAGCACAGAGTGGAATTGATGGATTCTGAGGATGATTGAGCCATTCGCGAAGACCTGCAGCCCTGCCCCATTCCATATAAGATCTCAAGTTGTTACAGACACTTGATGATATAATCGTCATCATCGTTAAATTTTCATGAATTCTTCCGAACTCCCATTGGGAGCGGGGGAATGAATGAAACCAATTTGTTTGTATTTATCCGGAGTTTTGCCAGTCTTGTTTTTGAATTCCTGCGCACCAGGGAAGGCTGGCGGCAGCGGAGGGATTGGGTGTTCGAAGACTTCGAGTGTCGTTAAAACTCCGCAAATTCGCACCATCGAAGAGATCACCACCGAACCGTCCGCTGCGACCCTCCGTGAGCGATTCCTGAAATTTTTCGGTTCGGAAGATCCTCATTTCACGAGTTCAAGTGGTTCCATCGTGCAGAGTTCAACCGGGGGTTTGAAGACCACCGGTGGGTATCTCTACATCAAATCCCGTGCCAGCTCGGATCCCCTCGGCCCTGTTGTGCAAGACAAACTCAGCCGATGCAGCGTCCTGGTGGAATTTCCGAAAAACACAGCGCAGGTCAATCGGCCCGGATCGGGCTCAAATCCTTTTCCAAACACCACTTCAGCAATCGAAGCATACCGCTTTCCCTCCGAATCGGATGAACTGAAAATCCGTGTCTATACCGCTGCCCATTGCCTCGATTTTTCGGTGAACGAAACCCTGACTTTGTCGATTTTCAATCTCGACAAACCAGGACTCCCTGAGCCATCGCTGGCCTACGTGAATCTGGATGTTGAAGCTGAAGAGCTGCTTGCCGTGAAGAATCTTCGAAAGGAAATTGAGAACAAGATTCAAGCCGGAGTCGTCACGAACAGCGAAGGTACAAGCATTCTGAGCGCCTTTCGGCCTCCAGCTCGCAATCTCGAGAAAATCTTTGGAACGGACTCATCCACTCCCAGGGGGAAGTGCAACTTCAAACCCGCGACTGTGGATGACAACACGGAGCAATATTCGTGCGCGACGTATCATGATCTTGCCGTTTTGGATTTGACGATAAACGAAACACTGACCACGGAAAAAACATCCGTGCTCAAAAACATCCGCAGCAAATGGGTGCAAAATGCAAAGGCAGAAGAGAACAAGGGACTGTGGGTGGAATATGTGAAGCCGCCTTTCAACATGGGTCAACCCAACATGCTCCGCCTTTTCGTAGACAATGTACTTTCTTCCAGCGTCGATTCAACCCTTCAATCTGACGCAGCCAAGGGAACGGGAACTTGCGTCGCTTTTCCGGAGTACAGCACTCTGCAATCGTGCACCAATCTTTCAGCTGACCCTCAAATTTGCCCGATGCAGTCTTCAAAATTGGCGCTGTTCCATCCCACAATCGCCAATTGCGTCGAGGTTCCGCTCGACAGCCCCGAAAACCTGCAATACGTGCGGCATCTCTCACGCTACGAAATGCGAAACTTTTCCAGACACAACATGGTTGGAAACATTCGGGAACTGACGACAGGCTTGTCATCAAATCTTCTTAACCTCCACCTGTGCAGCAACAGCACCGCCATCTGTTCACTCACGGGAGCCATCAATTCGGCTTTGGACAAGGTCGTTCCCGGACTCACACTCACCAAGGTCAACAGCGATTTTCAAGCTGACTATCAGACCGCAACCAAACGGGTGGATGCCGGCCTCAACATTTGGAATCCATTCTTCGCCGTTGCAAATAGCATCGATATCGATGCACAAAATCAGACATTCAACGGTGGCATGACATTTGATAAAAGTATCCTCAAGGAAATGATCAACCCTGTGGACTTTCTCAAGCTGCATTCCAACTTCATTGTCGTGGATGAGGCTGTGACCCAGATTCCGGATGCGACAGACACGACAACTCATCGGGCTTTCATGATGATGCCCATGGCAAGTATCGTGGGACTCGAAGAAATGCTATTCTCGGCGTCACCCTCCACCAAGCCGATCGCGATTGAAAACTGGAGCGATTCGACGGCTGGAAGCGGCTTTGGAAAATTCCTCAGACTGTTCGTGAAACAATCCACGCTCAATTCATTTTTCACATCGGGCCTCGGCGATTTTACCCCTCCTTCGCCTCCACCAGGGGTAAGCCTGCCGCCCATGAGCACTATCTTTGTCGGAGCCAATGACACCGTTTTAAACCAACCATTGCCCACCAAAGTGACCCTCCAAAAAGGCGACAGCGGCTCGATTTTCACTCTCGACGGCATTCCAATGTTTGCATTGTCGACAGTGAACGGTGAGCCGACTTCGGGTGGTGCTGCCGTAAGTGCAATCCCTGTCGCTGGTGCAGACACGGACGACACTCCCCCCGGAGGTAGTGTTGCCGACAATGGTGGAACCGATGGCCAGCCGGTTGCGAGCGTTGGTGGCAAGGGCGGCGGTGCTGTCTGCAAATAATCCCTTGAACCCCGGCCAGCAGAAATCTACCGCTTGAATCGTTCACATGCCCCCGACTTGGGCTTTTTCATGACGATTTTATTGATCTTTTTAATACCCTGAATGATGTTTTTTGTTGCCTTCCCTGGCGAGTTGATCCTACGACCTTGGGCTGATGTGGCTTGGAGTTCCATGGCTACAGCATTCCACGGCGGAGAATTCGAACATGCTCAGACGAGACTTTTTCAAATCCCTCGGAATCGGTTCACTCGGCTACTCCATACTCAACTCGCAAAGAGCGCAGGCGTTCCCTCAACCTCCGCGCGTCATTTCACCACGCAACCCCAATGCCAAACGTCAGTTGGCCCGTGGCGAAGAAAAATCGGTCCTCGTCATCGGTGCGGGACTGGCGGGACTTTCCGCTGCCCTGGAATTGGCTGAGCGCAAATACAAGGTCACCGTCCGAGATGCGATGCCCATTGTGGGTGGAAAACTCGCCGTCCGCCAGGAAACCAATGCAGCTGGCACGTTCTGGGTGGAGCACGGCCTGCACATGTGGTTCGAGAACTACCACGTGCTGCGCAACATCCGCGATCGTTTGGGTGTGAACGGCAATTTCCGCCCCTATAATTCGGTTGAATTCAAATTCAAGGACTATGAAAAAGAAGTCATCAAAAGCGAGCCGCCGATTTATCCGCTCAATCTGATGAACATTCTCAAGAATTCGCCGAACATGAATTTTCTCGATGCTGCCGGAACACTCAACACCATTCGAGAAGTTTTGTACTTCAACCACAAGATGAACTACATCCGACTGGATGACATCACTTTTGCGGACTTGGCGAAACAAAGAAAAGTGAACAAGAAATTCTATGACATCGTCATGGAACCTGCTGCATCCGTGACCCTGAATGATCCCAACACGATCAGCGCTGCGGAAATGTGCCTCTACATGCATCTTTACTTCTTGAGCCATCCAAAGGCATTCAACCGCGAGGTGACCACCACCGACCACTACAACGGCCTTTTGCGCCCATGGGTCGAACGATTGAAGTCCTTTGGTACCCGTATTGAATTGTCGAAACCGGTTTCGGGACTCGACTTTTACGAAGACCGTGCGCGTGGCGTTGTCGGGGAATCGCAAAAATACGATTACGTGATTCTCGCCACCGATGTTGGAGCGACGAAGAAAATCATCTCTGCATCCGAAGCGCACGACGACACTGCAGAAGCTCTTTTGAACAAGTTGAAGTCAACGGTTGAGCCACTCAAGATTGCACCCCCATACAAGGTGCTCCGTGTGTGGTTCGACAAGAAACCCAGCGACGAAATTCCAGATTGTCTTGAAACACCCCAACACAGGCCCATCAACCTTTTGGCCCGCTTCGAACTTCTCGAAGAAGAGTCCCGCAAGTGGTCCGATAAAACAGGTGGTTCCATCATTGAATTCCACCTTTACACAACACCGGAATTGGTTGGCCTGAAAGATGACGAAGTATGGCCCGCCATTCGCAACACTGTTCTGGATATCATGCCCGAAATGGCGGATGCCAACGTCATTGCAAGCAGTGTCGGCAGCTACCACAATTTCACATCGTTTGAATGCGGTCAGGGCACGGTTCGTCCAGCATCCACGGAGCCCCAATCCTTGGGAATCAACAACCTGTCTTTCGCGGGTGACTGGCTCAAGACAGAATATCCTTCAGCGCTCATGGAACGCGCGGTCTGCACGGGACGCGAGGCCGCCAACAGCATTTGCTTTGCAGACGGCGTTCGCGAAGAAGGAATGGTTGTGACAAATGATTATGGGCCGGGACTGATCTGATCATTGAACAGATTTGGCCTTTCGACCGGCATCGTCGAGTTTCTCGATTCCAGAGGCAATAATCAGAGAGTCTGCAAAAACTGAACAAGACTCAGCACATCTTCTCGCGAAAATCTCGACTGGCCATCTTTTGCGAAAATCCCTTCGTCATGACCTTGGTTGCCCATGCCCTTTCGGCGTGTGTCGTAAAATCCCCACCGGTTTTTCGCCCAAGCCTTGGGAGCTTTTTCTCCAATCGGATATCCGTTGCAGGTGGAATCGAAATCGGTGGAAGTCGACTCTGCTTCACCCACATTCCATGCCACAGGCCTCTGGGACGATGGCATCAACAAGGCACACAACGACGGAACCGAATTGTTGTGCAAATATGGCCAGCGCGCCCAAATACCCACCAGAGGCGGCGGCACGTACCCTTTCTGAACCTTCACGACGATACCATGCTTCTTTGAAACATCGAGGCTGTTGAGCGGCTCTGCGAGAGCATTCATGCCCTCAGCCCGCAGCGCGTCGGTACCAACGTTCACCACAGGAGTATTGGCATGATAGGTGACGCTGATGGTCTTCAACAGTTCACGCTGGCTCATTGAGGCAGCATTCGAACTTTCGAAACCCTTGATGTACTGGCCATGACAAAACGAACAATTTTCGTTGAACAACTTCTGGCCGCGGCGAACCTTGTTCAAATCAAAATGAGACTCCGGAAAAAAATCGAGGAACTCCGGGGCCTGCGACGAAAAAACAGCCGCTGTGAGATCTCGAACGACCGACTCGTTGCTTTCCAACCAGCGTGTCAGTTGCCCGAGGTCTGTTCCCCGGCCGATTTCATTCCAGAGAATATTTGTAAAAATGGGATTACCGGCAACCACTGAACCATCGAGCAGCCACTTGTTTTTGTATTTCACGTTCCACCAGACCGCAGGCTTGCTGTCTGCAGGTTGATGCTTCAGCAACGAATCACGCGGAAATGAACGTGACTGCGGAGTTTTGGATGCCTCACCATCATTTTCGCGACGACTCAGGCTGAGCGCCACATGTGCCAGCGAGGTGTCCAGTCCACGCACGAGTGGCTTTCTGCCATCGATGTATTGCGCGTTTTCACGCAAGCGCCGATACATTTCCATCTCTTTTTCGGTGGCACCCAATCCCTGCTTGAAAAAGACTGGCGGAACAATCGTCGTGGCGGTGCGGCCCAGCAGGAAAAATTCATTGGCTCTTGGAAAGCGATTGTTGAGCCCAATCACCTTGCGACCAAACAAGTTGCCGGCATGACATGTTGCACAGCTGAAGGTGATGGCTGGCCCCTCGGGAGCATCTATGAAACTGGTCCCCATTTTGAACCAGGGTTTCTTCCCCTCAGGCATTGGAACAAAATAGGCGCCTTCGCCCTGTGTTTCTGGATAATCGACAAGACCAACCATTCTTTCCACGTCGGAGAAGGATTGGAAGTTGAGCGTCTTCTTGAATGCGTTCTGCAACAAGGTGAGCAACGGATTGGTTTGACTGCTGGGCTTGAAAAAACGCAGTGCAGCATCACGTGGCAGAGCCTCTCCCGTGATTTCAACCGGATAATCGAGGGCGTACTGTTTTCCCCTCAGCGCAGCTTCTGCCAGTTCAGAGTTGCTCAATTCCAACGGATTGTTTCGACCTTGAGGCGAAATCGCTTCGTCCTGGACCCAACTTGCCGCGAGTGCAAAGCTTGTCATGCCAGATGCGACACAGAATGAAATCGTGGACAATCTCTTCTTGAATCGAAAACGTCTCATTCGCAGGTCTCCAGGGCCTCAGACAACAAAAATGGGACCGCTCAGCACGGTCCCAAACAGTAGAAAGGAACTCTACAAAACCTGTGGGTCTGCGGGATTAGCGATGCCAATTCACATGCAAGTGATTGTCATGGCCAGATGCGCTTCCCACAAAGCCCGGGTATTTGCTCTGAACCGAGTAATCGTTGAACAACATACTCGTCGCACCGCCCATGTTCAATATCTCGCCGATCACGGCAGACTGGGCACTGCGCAAATAACAGCCTTCCCAGATCGTGTAGCAGCTCACAGTCGGTGTGTTGCCCATGATGGCAATATCGACCTCGATACCATCATAATGGCCTGCATGTCGGCCGGAGTTGCCTCCAGCAGCATTCGACAAATCTCCCACGTAGAGCTTGTATCCAGTCTTGTTGTAGACCCTGATGGCAAGTTCTTTGATGCGTGCAATCATCTTGGGTTGTCCATATCGCATGGATTCAACATCGAAGGTTTCATACCCATAGCCACTTGCAGGAAGCTTCACCAATCCGCCTGAGCCATTCGAAGGATTGAAGGGACCACTGTGAACTTCGCTGTTGCAAAATTTCTGATAGCAAGTGGTGCCACCCTTGTTGTCCAGGCATTTGCTGAGTGTTTCCATGGCGCAGAAATTTTCACTCGGTTTGAATCCGCAGCGGGAAAAACACGAAAGGCCACCGCGGGCGTCGGTACAGTCGGAAATATCCTTGACCGTGCATTTGGCCTCGCCGGTATCCACGGCCATGAAGCCTGCAGAATTTCGATTGCCTTGATTTGCAGTGCAGGCCACAACCGACGCAAATGAGACAAACAACGTTGCCAACAAGCTTTTCATAAACCACCCACAATTCTTGAAAGCGAATGAACAGGACACCCGCATGGGCAAGACGAAGCAGAAGTCGTGCCAAGAATAATGCCGAATTTCATGGGGCTTTTTGACTTTCAGGGCTGACCAAGGATTGGACAGTCGCAAATTCTTTACGGTATCATCCTGAAAGATCAGCCGGAGTTGCATCTTGGTTCAAAAGCAGAACATTCCCATTGAACTCATCCCAACCTTCCTCCTGCTTGCGGAGGAACTCAATATTTCCAAATGCGCCAAGAGGCTTGGGCTTTCGCAGCCTGCATTGACCCGTCAGCTTCAGACACTCGAGGAAAGTTTCGGCACACAGTTGTTCATCCGACAAAGTCGAGGACTGGCCCTGACGCAGACCGGTCGCTCTTTAAAGAAAGAGATCCTTCCGGGCTACGAAAACCTTGTGAATGCCCTGACCCGTGTTCAAAAAACCAATGCCGAACTCGACGGTGCACTCACATTTGGATGCTTTTCGGAGATTGGTACCCACCTGATTGCCCCTGCGCTCTTCGAGTTCGCCAAGACTCACCCTCAAGTTCAACTCGACATCAGATATCTCTCCGAGGCTGAAATCATCGCTGCGGTCAGCAATGGGCAACTCCACTTGGGAACGGCGAGCCGAGCCCCCGACGCCGAGTCGGTGCGCTCCTACAAACTCGTCGAGGAGAAGGTTCAGATTGTAACTGCTCGTGGCAATCCTGATCTTGAAAAAAATCCGAAAGCCAGATTTGCCGGATATCGTGCCAACGATCGCCTGCTTCAAGCATTCCTCAAGACCCACTTCCCAGGCCGCTTCCGTGAAGGTCCGAATATCGCAGTTTCGGTCAACTCACATCAAGCCATGCTGGATGCCGTCATCAAGCTTGAACTCTACGCCGCTCTTCCCGAGCACAGCATCACGGCTGCTCTTCGGGATGGAAAAATTCGCCTTGCGACCGCAAAGGAATGCAAAAACCAAGTCCACATCATCATGCCCGATTCCGAATTCCCAGACCGAAAAACTCTAGAGGTCGTCAAGTTCCTCCGGAAAAAATTCAAATCACTTGAGGGTTGAGGTTTATGTTCAAGGTGAAGTCTCTTTTGAACCTGGGGCCAAGTGCAGAAAAGGGACGCATCTGGAAGGGTGTGGAAAAGATATTTTTCGAATCTTCCTCGAAAAAAACTTTTTCATCACCCGAAGAAAGAGAGGTTTTCCGCTTCAAATATCTTGATTGGTACGCAAAGCATCATCCGGAATGCTTTTTCATTGCAATTGAAGACAACACTGACGCTCTAGGATACATCTGCGGAGTAGTCGACACTCGCACCCCTGAAGACCTCACGCTTTTGCATCCATGGTTTGCGCTCTTTGCCGATTGCTTCGAAAATTTCCCGTCACATTTGCATATCAACTGCGGCGAAACATCCCGGGGGCAAGGACTCGGAAGCACGCTCCTGAGCGTCTTTGAAAATCATATGAAGTCCCAAAATGCGGCGGGTATTCATCTCGTCACATCACCAGGCGCCCGCAATGTTGGCTTTTACGACAAAAATGGCTATAAATTCACCAAAACAAGCGAATGGAAAGGGACGACGATGCTCTTGATGGGCAAATCCCTCTGAATTCAGCGAACTTGAAGAACGGGAACAAAAAATGAACAAGCAGCTTATTTTTACCTCCTTGTCGGTTGCGTTCTGGTCATTGGCCTGTGTGACTCCAGCCCATTCCGAATCCTCATTTTTTTCGGGTCGGTACAAAGTCAACTGCACCAACAGTCCCGAGGGCTGTGCCTGCACCACTTCTCCGCAATCATCCGAACCCGCCGCGATGGTGCTGCATGCTCAACCCGTGTCAGGCACCTCAAACCGCGATGCCACTCTCGACAAACCAGCGCCCGTGGAGCTGAGCGTCAACGGCAAAACCTGTTTCTATCCATCACAGAAATTGCGGCCGATTTATTGGGACAGCGAACTCTGTCCAAATCCCGACGCAGCTGCAAGCATCCCTTTTCGCTCCATGCCCGAATTGCTGGAATCTGGCAGCAGCGAAAATGAAAAACTCTCTTTGGGTGCGCTATTTCCAACTTTCTACAACATCGCCGATGAATCGTTTCATCCAGGCCCCAAGATTGTTCCGATTTATGAAGCTGTCAGCGGAAAGCTGATTGCCCGCGTGAGCAAGACATTTCATGAAGACCTCGACATGGAAGGCACAGGACGCCTCGTGGATGGGCGTGTTCTGAACGTTGCAAATTACGTCAACGGAATCTGGGACTACAAAATCCTCCCATCCGACGCATTTGGAATTGGTATTCTGGGACACAACCTGCATCCCTACCGTTCAGTTGCAGTCGACTTTGCACATCTTTGTAAACAAGGCGGCTATTCCTTCTGCAATCAACCCATCGCAGAAATTAAAAAACGCCTGATTGGTGCTCTGCTCTATGTACCCCGCTTGCGTGGCATTCCACTGGGGAATGGCAAAACCCACGATGGTTATGTTTGTGCACAGGATGTTGGCGGAGCCATTGAATTTGACCGGGTCGACATTTTTGTCGGGCCCATCGGCGGCGGAAATCCCTACTTGAAGGATTGCAGGCAGAACAATCCCTTGATCGATGCGGGACTCCACGGGCTGGTTCCCACCGATTGGCGAACCTACGAAGCGAATGGCTTCGATGATGCCGGAAAACCCAAATTCAGACGCACCAAAGAATTTGAATACCGCATTTATGGCGCGAAAAAAGCCCTTGAAACCTATATTGTCAAAGATTCATTCTGCAAACCCTGAGACCAGCGAAAGACCTCAATCATGACAACAAGAGCAAAACACCGCGCGCTTGTCTGCGGAACTTACATCACAGCGTTTTCAATAGCTGGAACAGGATTTGCAAAGCCACAAAGCTGTCTCAGCGAAAAAGAGCTTTCAGCGCTTCTGAAAGCGGCGGTGACAAACACGGACTTTGATCAGGTGGTCGACCTGGGTCCCAATTTTACTGAAGACGGCTGTCCGGCAAGCGAACCAGCCTGCAAGCACGGACGCACACCTGTTGGTGCAGAGCGTTTTCCGCAGATCGATCTCGCGGTCATTGCCTTTCAAAAAGGATGCGCAAACCCTGTTGTTGGCAGCAATGTTTTCTTCTCGCGCGATTTCCCAAAAGGCATCAGCGCGGAATTCGACAAAACCACGGGAGCCGTGGCAAACGTTCGCTTGCAGCGTTGGACGCAAGAAAGATTCGACGGTGGTCAGGTTTCCAGGAAAGCTCCCTATTTTGAGCAAACTCCTCATGCATGGAAAGCACCATTCCCACCGGAAGACCTCATCAACAGCGAAGCTTCGAGTTCTTCCGCAAATTTCATGTCGCCCTATCCGGCAAGCATCTTCAAGATTCTGGTGTTGACAAAAGTGCTGACCTACCTTGAGGAAAATGGCCCACTCGAAAAACAACTCGATCAAAAATTCACCTACGACTTTGGCACTCCCGACACAAAAGACGACACAACCTTGAGTCTGCGTGAATATCTCGATGCCATGATCCAATGGAGCGGAAACAAAGCCACCGCTGCAATGATTCAATTTCTGCATAAAAACGGACAGATCATTGAGTCAAAAATGCTGGACGAAGCTGGTTTCCCCTCAGCCATGCCAACTCTCAACACCTTGAACAGCCTGTATGCCGAACTCGGACTGTCTTCCCTTCAAATGAACCGAACGCGGATGAAGGATGGTCTTTGGGGAAATCGGGACACGATGTACCTGAAGAACAGTTCAAGCATCAGTCATATTTCAATGCCATCATGGGATGTGGCGCGACTGCTGTGGCTGATGCGTTCCAATTCGAGAACTGCTGCAGCTGAACTTCCTTCCTGGAAAATATCCGAAGGACGGCCCGTCAACCCATTCAAAATTTCTGATGCCGTGAAAAAGAAGTTCTGGGACAACATGGACAACCAGCTTTTCCATGAAGTCTTGAGCAACACCCTCCACTGCAACCAGGCGACTGGCGGCCCCTTTGGCATTCCTGCACGACTGCCAGGGAAATGGATTTCGCAGAACAAAATCAAACTTCCGGTTGGCACATTTCCATTCACTTTTGCTCCCGATGAATTGAAAGGCGATTACAAGTTCAGCGAAAAAATTGCGGAATGCCAGAAGACTGCCGAGGTCTCATTTGCTTCAAAAACCGGCCTCACGTCGGTTTCGGGTAGCCAAGCAGGACTGGTCAAAGGTTTGTCGGAGCGCGGGTTCCGGCGAGAGTATATTGTAGTTCTGAATTCGAGCCTTGGCAGCCGATTCACTGATCCGGAAAGACTGGATGGCGAGCGCGTGATTCCGTGTTTCGACAAAACCCTTTGCTACACGAAACGAATCAACCAGCTCGGCGCAAATATCGACAATTCACTGAAGGGATGGTTGGAATCCAATGAGCGAAGCAGCACAAACACACGTCTTGCAAAGCGCAAAACAAAAGTCCAATGAATTTCTCGCCATCGCCCCGCAGTTCAAGCTGGGCGATCTTCCCACGGAATCACAACACCCAAAGACAATGCAGCTTTCGGAATGGGCCCAGAACAACCTCCCGCAAGCTCTCAAAGTCATGCGGGAAGTGGATTGTGATGCACTCAGGCTGATGGTCGGCAAAGCCTCTGAAGTCCTCAAACTCGCAACTGCAATGCGCGAAACACTCGACCGCGGCGGCAGAATCTATTTTGTCGGTTGTGGCGCGACTGGAAGATTGTCCTTGAGCATTGAAGTTCTGTGGCGGGAAGCGGTGGGCAACAGCCACCCCTGGTGCGACAGGGTTCGCTCATTGATGGCAGGCGGCGACGTTGCGTTGGTGCGTTCGATTGAAAACTTCGAAGACCATCCTGAATTTGGCGCACGTATGCTCGATGAAGCTGGCTTTCAGGCTGGTGACCTGCTTGTTGCCTCGACAGAGGGCGGCGAAACTCCCTATGTGATTGGCGCGGCTTTGCGCGCTCCCGAAATTTCAGCGCAAAACCATTGGTTTCTTTTTTGTAATCCGGCTGAACTTCTCACACAAAAACTGGAACGCTGTCGGCAGGCCATCCTTCACCCCAGGCTCAACAAAATGAATCTCACTGTGGGTCCCATGGCAATTTCGGGCAGCACCCGCATGCAGGCCAGCACAGTGCTGATGCTCGCAGGTGGAACTGCGCTGTTTGAATGCCTCAAGGAGCATCCAAGCTATGACTCAATTGAGGAGTCGATGGAGACGCTTTTGGAGCACTACGGCTCTATCGATCTTGCTCCGTTGTCGCAATTCATCATCGCTGAAAGCGAAGCCTACAAGCGCGGAGAAACACTGGTCTACGAGACAACTGATTATGGAATCACGGTGATCACCGACACCACGGAACGTTCACCAACCTTCAGTCTGGCCGCGTTCGAAAACCGCAACGACAGCAATGCCAGTGCAAGTCTTTGCTACCTTTGCATACCTTCGGTGGACTCAGCAAATGCGGCTTGGATTCATCTGCTCAAACGTGATCCCCGACCCCTCATTGGTTGGAAAAACCACGAAGAAATTGCCGGTCCTGGCAGGCTTGTCGGCTATGATTTTTCTTCGTCGCTCCCTGCATGGCGCAAATCAAAACGACCCGGCGTCACACAAAAATCGTTCAAGGTTTTGCGCACCGGGCAGGGTATCGAGTTTTCGCTGGAAGGCTTGAATGCCTGCTTTGACCAAAAACAATTGACCCTGCTCAATGAACATTTGCTGCTCAAGATGATTCTGAATATTCATTCGACTCTCGTGATGGGTCGGTTGGGTCGCTACCAGGGCAACGTCATGACGTGTGTTCGCCCCAGCAACTTCAAGCTCATCGACAGGACCATTCGCTACGTACAGTTGCTCCTCAATCGTGAAGGAATCAGCAACTATTCCTATGCCGACATCTGTTTGCAATGCTTTGTGGAACTCGAAACCGCTGATGTGAATGAACCCATCGTTTGGAAAATATTTGAATCGCTGAAGCAGAAAAACATCATCTCGCAGGACACGGCCGGTTCAACTTCCATTCCACACGTCAAAACGAGTTACGAAACCCGTTCCTTTTCGGCATCAAGAACGTGAGACTAGCTCCAGTGCAGAAAAGATGGAGTCAAACGCGACTCCATTGAGCGACAACGACACTTCGCAGGTTTTGCTCGAGCAATAGCCTTGTCTTGCGCCTTCGTCGCTCCAGACAATTTTCCCAACAGCATTTTCCGAAAGCTCGGGATGCCAAAGTCCCCGATCTCCTGCCATGCCACAACACGCATTCTGAAGCGGAAATACCGGTTTTTCGCAAATCTTTTTTGCCAACGTCTCAAACCTGCCCATTCCTCCGGACTTCACGACAGAGCATACCGGAAAGAACCTTGTTTCGGATTTGAGCGGCGATATTGGCAAGTCTTCTGCAAGACGAAGTGCCAGGTCAACAGGATCCAGAATTTGCAGTCTGGAGAGCTTTTCTTGTGATGACTGTGAAACTTCCTTTGAATCTTCAAACATCGACAACGCACAAGGACTGTTGTCCAGCACAACAGGAATTTTTCCTCCGTCAGTTATTTCGAAGAGTCTATCGATGAGCGCAGACAACTTTGCACCCGACTGGCTGGGAAAGCCTTTGGAGCTCCAAGGCTGACCACAACACATGCCGCGCTCGTCGAGCACATGAAGCTCAACTCCTGCCCGTCGACAACACTCAAGCAATGGGTCGCTCAAATTCTTGTCGCAGGGCCCATTCAAGGTACGCGACAAGCAGCTTCTGAAAAGCACCAGCCTTCGCGCCGTCAGGGCTTGCTCTCGCGTGAACTCTTTGAACGGAACAGGAACCTCGAAGGAAACGAAAGAATTTTGCACTTTGCCATTTTTTGAGAGCTTCGCTTTCCATTGGGGCGTTCCCAGGACATTGTTGAGTTGTCGCGAGGCAGCTTCCAAAGCAGAGGTGCCGACAATCTTTCTGGCCAGATCTGCTGCACCCAAAGATGCGGAAATCAAATTCTCCACCAGCGGCATCGCTTCTGAGGCAAATTCCGCGACCCGGCGCGAGGAAGACGAGGAGTTTTTCTTGCGGTGCTGCTTGACCCAATTGCCCGTGTTGATACCCACGGGGCAAGCTTTTGCGCACAAACCATCGGCTGCACATGTGGCTTGAAACGCGTAATCAAGCGCTGCATCATCAACAACGGCAGCCGCTTTGTGTTCCGACAACTCTCGTTGCAGTACGATTCGGCCACGCGGAGAAAGCGTGAGTCCTTGGCTTGGACACACAGGCTCGCAAAAGCCACACTCGATGCAGGAGTCGACAAGTTCGTCGACAAGCGGACTCTGTTTGAGATTTTCGAGATGAACCCTGGGATTGGCATTGATGAGCACACCCGGGTTGAAAATATTTTCAGGATCAAAAACATCCTTCAATTCACGCATCAATCCGTAGGCCTCGCCACCCCATTCCTTTTCAACAAAGGGTGCCATGTTGCGTCCGGTGCCATGTTCAGCCTTGAGGGCTCCTTCAAAGCGAATTGCAACGCATTCAACCATTTCATCAATAAATCTTTCGTACCTGCGCACCTCCGCATCGAGCGCAAAATCCTGGGACAACACAAAGTGGAGATTTCCGTCGCGCGCATGTCCATAAATCACGGCATCGTGGTAGCGGTGTTTCTCCAGCAACCTGCGCAGCTCCAGTGTTCCCGATGCAAGCTTTGAAAGGGGAAAGGCAACATCCTCGATGATCACTGAGGTTCCGCGTGGTCGTCTTGCACCCACCGCGGGAAAAATCCCTTTCCGCAATTCCCAGAGATTGTTTTGCTCATGTGTATCGGTCAGAAAGCCAGTTCTGTGTGAAACTTGCTTCCAGCGTGCAATATCCTCGGCCCGCTCCAGAATTTCTTTCAGCTGCAAGCTGTCTTCTTGTTGTGCCTGAAGCAAAAGACATGCCCCCTGCCTGCTCATGTCTTGCAGGAAACCTGGGATCCCCGGCTGTCCGCGGATGGCTTCGATCGAAGCGAAATCGAGAAGTTCAATGGCACTGAATCCCATATTGCGCAGAGCAGGCGTGAGTTCGCACGCATCCTCCATGCGCCCGAAAGAAAGCAACGCACTGGCACGATGTGGACGCAATGGAACAGTTCGCAGTGTCATTTCCGCCATGAACCCAAGTGTGCCTTCAGAGCCGACCATCACATGCGAAAGAATCTCTGCACCAGTGCTGAAATCCAGAAAGGCCTGCAGGCCATAGCCTGTTGTATTTTTTGTCGATGCCTTGCGGCGAATCAAATTCACGACTGCAGCGGAATCGCGGACCTTGTCGCGCAGCTCCATGAGCCGACGGTAAATCTGCGGTTCCCGATTTCTGAAAATCTCTTCGCAATCGCTTTCACGCGTGTCGAGAATGGTCCCCGTTGAAAGAACAAGCTTCATGCCTTCTATCGTCCGGTAGGAATTCTCTTCGGTTCCGCAGCACATGCCACTTGCATTGTTGGCCACGATTCCACCGATGCAGGCCGCTTGAATCGACGCGGGATCGGGCCCAATCCGCCGTTCGAACTTCGTCAAAGCCGCATTCGCAACAGCACCGCGAACTGCGGGCCCACAGATTATATTTTGACCTGCCCCTGTGATTTGAAACTTGTCCCAACCTCGCGAGAGAAGCACGAGCATTCCGCGTGTCACTGCCTGTCCCGACAAGCTGGTGCCGCCGGTTCTAAAGGTCAAACCTGTGCGTTCTGTTCGTGCGTGCGAAATCAATTGCAAAATATCACCGAGAGAACCAGGTCGTGCCACACTCTGCGGAACCATCCTGTAGACACTTGCATCGTGGGCGTGCACAAGTCTGTCGGCCCAATCCTGCGAGACGAAATCCAAACCCATTGCTGTTCCTTTATTGCAGTCCACAAATCTTGAATCGACTTTGCCGGCACAGCAACCCCGAGCCGAGGAACATTTGATCTCGAAACGCGAAGCGGCAGGGGGGAACTTGACTCGTACTCAAATTTTATGTTACTAAAAAATTTAAATACACAAACTTTTGTGTATCACACCCCAACTGGAGGTTTCCATGAACGCAACCGTTAGAGTCCTTGCATCAGTGATAGCAACGCTTTCCGCGGCAAACGCGTTCGCGGATGTCCGTCCAGTTCCGCCGGGTCACAATCCGGGTCATCCCGGACACGGCCCAGGCCGTCCTTATCCCGGCCCGGGTCCCGGCTACCCCGATCCCAACCCAGGCTACCCGTCTCCCTATCCAGGAAACCCATACCCACGTGATCCGCGTGGATATCCAAATCCACCCGCATTTGAATCGTTCGAATGCCGTGACATGCAAAACGGGTATGATTTCTTCACAATCACTCCTGCAGCCTACTCGCGCGGTGGTTACGTGGTTGACATCAACGCTCAAAACATCACCGCAAGCGGACTCGAAGCCTACGTGCTCAGCCGGTCCCACGATTCCATCCAGTTCCGCTTTTCAAGTCAATACGGAAACTCACACATCAACGTTGGCTATTTGAATCATCCCTATGGCCCAACAGCAGTGCTGTCTCTGGGTCGTGGCTACTATCAGGAATTCAAGTGCCTCCGGCGATCGATTCCGAATCGTCCTTCCCCAGTTCCGCCCCGCCCCTATCCACCAAGCCCTTCCTATCCTCAAGCGCCATACCCCATTCCGCACCGCTGAAAAGCGGTGCGCGCCTTTTTTCGGAATGATTCGCGATCAACGATTTTGAGCGATTTGCAGGACTGCATCTGCAAGTCGCTCAAAATCCGAGAGGCGGTTGTAAATCTGCGCGGATGCTCGCACGTGAAGTTTCCCTTCGAAGCAGACAAATGGAATTTCAATTTTGAACTTTTCGTAAATCGAGGCGGTCAGCGACTTGGCTGCCGCAGCGTCTGCC
>JBMSQQ010000051.1:0-25035 GCA_049423385.1 Silvanigrellaceae bacterium
AGGCGCGTGGGACAAAGCCAATGGGACAGAGGCAGATTGGACGGCATTTGCTGCGGCCGCAAAAAATTCGGTGCAGGCGGGGCGCATGCCGCCGGGTACGATGAGCACAGACCAAAAAACAAAGTTTATCGCTTATCTTGATTCCTTGCTGGCCTCGACGAACACCACCACAGGTGGGACATCTGCCGCATTCACATTGGCGGACGCAAAACCATTCTGCAATGCGTGTCACATTGCCGGTGGAAGTGGTGCAGGCGCGTGGGACAAAGCCAATGGGACAGAGGCAGATTGGACGGCATTTGCTGCGACTGCGAAGGATTCGGTTCAAGCAGGGCGAATGCCAATTGGAACGATGACCACCGACCAGAGAACAAAGTTCATTGACTATCTGGATTCATTGTTGGTGACGGCAACACCCACCCCAATCCCCGCTTCGAACAACCCACCCACGGCAACACTGTCTGCCCCCTGGAACGGGGGCGGCACAGTGACGGGCAGCAACACCGGAGCAATCAACTTCACTTTGAATGATCCCGACGCGGGAGACACCGTTTCAGTCACCAAAGTGGAATTCAGTTCCAACGGTGGAACAAACTGGCAAAACATCAATTGCATTACGCTCACAGCAACATCGTGCACATGGAATGCCGCAGTCACAAACGGCACGACTTATCGCGTGCGCCTCACCTTCGCAGACAGCCGTGGAGCCACCGACACGGTACAATCCACAAGCAACGTGTCGGTCAACCTCGTCAACGCCAACGGTGCGCCCAGCGTGGCCCTGACAGGCATTTGGCAATCGGGCAACGCAGCCCTGACAGGCTCAAGCACTGGCACTATCACGTACGCCACCAGCGATCCGGAAAACAATCCGCTGACGGTGACGGTGCAGTACAGCAGCAATGGTGGCTCGAACTGGTTGCCCATCACCTGCTCAAACGCAGACAAATCGACAAGCTGCCAATGGAATGCCGCGATTCCAGACACAATTCCAGAAGGTGATTCCTACCGTGTGCGGGTCACCGTCAACGATGGAACCAACCCATCCGTCAGTGCATCAACCGTCGCCAATTTCGGCATCACAAACACCAATTACAGATATTCTTCGACGGGCACCGTGAAAGCCCAAACCCTGCTGGTGAATTATTGCGGAAGTTGTCATGGTTTGACAGACAATGCCTTCAGGGCTGGTTCATACAACAGCGACCCGAAAGACGCGTATCCGATGCGCACACGAATCAGCGCCCGAATTTACGATCCCGTAAAACCAATGCCAAAGTCCGGCTGGACAACCGCCGGAAAGCCCGACCGCGCAAAAATTCAATTGTGGATCTGGCAAGGAGCACTGCAATAAGCCCTGCTCACAACGAACGCAGATATCCCATCAACGCTTCTTTTTCGCTGTCATCAAAATTGCTGCACAACTCGCTGTGAGGAGAACCGGCAATTTTTCTGCCGGCGCGTGACTTGCAGAACAGATCATCGAGATTCTCAACAGAACCATCAATCATCAAATCGCGTCGCGACCAAACTCCAATCAGTCGGCGGCTACGGATACCCTCTGGCTGTGGCCTGAGATCTGCTGACAATTGTTGGCTCAGATCATCAATGAGTTTTGCAATGGGAGTTGTCGCCTTGTAGTCCTGGCGTGCATTCTCCAAGCTTTTCGGACTGCCCACAATTTCTGCCGGATAAAGGCGTGTCGACTCTCCCGCAGTACCATCATGACACTGCACACAGGCTGATTTGAAAATCAACCGACCGTTTTCTACAAGTTCACCTGGCGAGGATTGCTGTTGGCCTGGAGCCCGCAACTGTCGTAAAAAAGCAACCAACGGACGAATGTTTCGTGGTCGCACCAGGCTCAAATCCTGATAAGCATAAACCAAAGCCGAGGCGACAAACTTTTCAAGTGATGCATACTTTGTTGTCTGGCCCAATGGAGCCACACGTCCTGCCAGAAAATCCTCCTCGTACCCTGTCAACCCCCAAATCTGTGGAATCGAAAGATTCGGCACGCCGTCGCGTTGGATGGTCAACATGGGCGCTCCCGGATTGAAGACTCCCGGACGTCCGTTCAACCATGACAATAAATCACGCTCCGGAGGCATCGCGACAAACTTCACATCCGGCAGACCCTTGGGACCAATGTTGAGCATATGGAGCATGCGGGAATATTTGAAGACAAGATTCGACCAGTCGATCCGATTTTTTCCATCCACGACACGCCTGCGTTCCGTGCGCTCGAGTTCCGCGAAAAAAGCTTGAGCTTGTTGCGGCAGCTTCTTTCTCTCGGGATCGAGCATTGCAGCATAAAGTGGATAATAAGACATCAAATTGAAGGTGCTCAGATCCAGTTTCGTGTTGGGTGCGCCAATGGCGAAACGACCATCCGGCAATTGCCCCACATGACATGCCGCACAGGTCACGTTGACCGAAGGCATGCCCGTGTATCGGGTCGTTGATCGAGCGATACCCAAAGGGCGACCGGCAGGATCGGTTGGATTCGGAAAAAATCCAAGTTTCTGAAAACCAGGACCCACACGATCCGGCCAAGACCGCTCAATCGCGTTGAAAAGAATTTCCGGCAACGGCAACTTTCCACTGGTTTCCCAGGACAAAAACATCCATTTTCCACAGAGAATTTCCTGTTCGCGCAGCTGCACCGGATCGGTGCCCTTGCGGGGTTGATCAGAGTCATCAAGCATGGAACTGTAATTTTCACATGCGCGCTCGGTCCGCGGGCGTTCAAGAATTTCTTCCAGACTGTTTCCAACATCCAACGTAACCACCGAATCGCCACTCAATGACTTGAGCGATGAAGTCCTTGGATCCTGTTTTCCACACCCTGCCAGCAAAAACACCACGCCCGAAAAAAGCCAACGTTTTGCGAGAGCCATGCCGGTATCCCCCTTGATTCAGCCAAGGGTGGCGCATTGGTGATTGATTGTCGACAAAACGGTGACAATCGGTTGGTTTTACAAACCGATTAAAACGTGTTCTTTGAACTAAGGAACCTGCTCCATGACAATCCTTGTCACAAGCCTGCCGCGCAATGTTTCCACTCCCCTGGAGACAACCTTGAAAACCGTTCCCGGTGGAAACAGGACTTCCATTTCGTTTTTGAACTCTGAAATCTCATCAATCATGCGACCGCTCTTTGATGTGATTTGAAAAATCGTGTTGCCTGCAAAACGCTCGCCTGCATTGCGGGTCGTGCTGGTGAAAGCTTTCTCGGTCACGTTCGCACCCACCTTGTAGACAGCCGAGAGCTCATCAGAAAGGCTAATCCCTCTGTATACAACTCCCTGGAATGCCTTTTCGGATAGTTTGGTGAGTCCGGAACTTGCTGCTTCGATAACAGGTCTCAGCGCAGCCAACTCCGCCTGGTTTCCGCTGCGCAACGCATTGTTGATGGGCGTGTAGCCCATCCTTGTGTAATAGTTGAGAGCACCCAGCTCACTCACATCCAACTTGAGGTAGTATCTGTTCTTTCCGATCAGTTCCTTCGCAGCGCGCCAACTGTGCATTTGCGCAGATGCCAAAAATTCTTCCACTTTCAGAAGTGTTGGTTCAGAGGCAATATGCCGCGTGAGGTTGAGCGACGTGTTCGAAAAGACGGTGGGAACACTGTTGACGGCCGCGGGCACTGCGCGAACGGCATTGATTCGTGTTACGAGAAGAAAGCCAAGCGACTTGACCGAACCCAGCCCCAGAGTGGCTACGGTATCAATCGCCAGATTACCCCATGGATCTTCTGGTGCAGCCCCTGTGTCGATGCAGCGACAACCCGAACCATCGCAATAATGGACTGCGAATTCACCACATTTTCTCGGTGTGTTTTCGGGGCATACCTTGGGAGTACGATGCGCAAGATTGACCGCGAGTGTGTACCATCGGTTCTCACCTGCAAGTGTTCCACCGCGAACAACGATTCTCATCACGCGAACGTTCTTTTCATCACTGACCATCGTCAGTTCACGAATGACGGGAGTTCCCTTGCCGACGTATTTTGCGTTTTTGTTGGCTTCCAGATCGTCTGGACTTGCAAAAACGGGAATGTTGTCTTTGGTGACCATGAAGTGTTCAGGCCACACCGTGCATGCAGGGACAGAACTGACGTCAGACTCCAAACCCGATTTGGCAACCGGCTTGCAGGCCTGAAGCACAAACAAGACGAGCAGAAGAAACGAAGTGGCCAAGTGGATTCGAGGAAACAAACGATGGAATGGCGATCGCATGGAACCTCCCGACGCAGCACGCGGGAGGTATCGGAACTTCAGGAAAAACCATGACTGGAATTTATCATTCAACGACCAAAATAACGAATTTACGGCAGTATCTTCGAAGGGTTCAAAAGTCTTCCATATTGCCTAATCTCAAAGTGAAGGTGGGGTGTGATTCCATAGCCCGAAGCATTTCCACTTCGACCCGAGCTTGCAATCTTCGCACCTTTTTCCACATAGGAGCCATGGCTGTAGCTGAAAGAAGTCAGGTGAGCATATCGGCTTGAGTAGCCTTCCTCATGTTTCACATCGACAACATTTCCATATGAATATTCAAACGCCGGATCGACAATCGTGCCCGCGCGGCTGGCATAAACGGGTTCACCCACCGCGGCGACAATATCGATACCCTGGTGCCCACGTCCGGACGCGCGGGGTGCCCCAAAATAGCCGCTGCCACCCGAATCATTTCGAATGTTGCGGCCCCTGGTCGGCCACACAAACGCACCGTCATCAATCGCAGCGGATTCACTCGCACCCGCCGATGCACCGGGCCGCCTCTGTTGTGCCGATGCACCCAGTAGCCTGTCAAAATGGCGCGATACCACCAGGAAACTTTCAGCGTTGAGCATGTTGCAATTGAGCAACTGTGCAGGAGTCGGAACGTTGCCATTGGACGTTGCGGCTGGAGTTGCCTTTGGATCGCCGACCGGCGAGGGAGATGAGCCCGCAACTGGAGTCGCTGCAGGGGCAGAAGAAACCAGCTCTGACGGGATTCGAGTTTCCGGTTTTACGTCTTCATTCAGCGACCGTTGAACCTTGCCAATTTCACCCGTCGGCAACCTGACTTCAACAAGATCGAAGAGCCTCCAGTGATCAATTCCCTCATGTTTCAAGGATTCAACGATCAACACTGTCCCCTGGGGTACGGGACAAAACCCGTCGCCCACACCACCGGAAACAAGATTTGTTTTGAGGGATGTGTTTTCCTTTGCGGTCAAAGTCTCAATGGACGCGCCCTGTCCATTGCCGGCATCTCCGGCAGTAGAAACCCTTGAGTCGATCTGCTTGCACGACACCATAACGGCACCTGCAAGAGTGGAAAAAAGACAACCCACAACAATCCAATTTGTGCGGAGCATTCTCGACGAAACAACACGTTGCCTGTTCATCTCGGTTGGTCCTTTTTTCAAATCAGTCGGCTTTTTCCGGCGGCCGACGCTTGGTTATCGGATTATCAGCGAACAACCTGAGTTACCCTTGCCCGACACTTGCCAAAAATCCACGGCTCCAGCGATTTCCATTGCAAACCGGTGAATCCGGATTGGCACTCAGGGCCTTGCAACGCTTCACCTGTTCTTTTGTGAATGGACCGAAGGCATTTTCTCCCTCGACACATGCACCCACCTGGGCATCGAATTCTGCGCCCACGGGACACCGAGCTGCGCCGTGCAGCCAAATCGCCATGCCACGCGACCAACGGATGTTGGAGCAGGCTTCGCCCCCACCTTTTTCTCGACACGCATCCTGCATGCCCTGGGTGAAGGGTCCTTGTGCCTCGCTTGCCGACAAGCACATCATGCCACCGGCGTTTCCAACCGGAGCGGCAGAAAAACCTTCGGGACACGCGAGTGAATCCGGATTCGGTGAGGGAGTTCCACCCTTGTCGGTGCGGCGCTCAAGTCCTGCCACTATCGTTGGGACATCGTCGGTTCTGACAAATGTGAATCCCTCTTGCTTGAGTTGCTTGACCATCAATTTGGTCAGGTCGATGGTTCGCGAGTGGACGTCGTGCAGCAGGATGATGCCGCGATTGAGTTCGCGGGTTTCGTTCATGTAACCATCCAGACACTTTTCAACCGAATCACCAAACGACCAGCATGCCCAGTCTGCAGCGGCAGAAAGTGTTTTGTCTGCGCGCTCGAGGCGTTCTCCGCCAATATCCCAAAAAACGGAACCCACATATTTGGTGAGTCCAGCACTGTTGAGAATGTTGGCAACCCCAGAGCTCCAATCACCATAGGGAGCACGGAAAAGAAAATGGCCCTTGTCCACATGCTGTTTGATGAGTTCATCAGTTCTACGCACTTCGGCGACGGGATCGCTTGATTTTGTCATGTGCGGGTGACTGTATGAGTGATTGGCAACCAAATGACCATCCTGCTGAAGCTGTTTGACAACTTCAGGATATTGCGCGGCGTTGCTGCCCTGCAGAAAGAAGGTTCCCTTGATGCCTTCGTTTTTGAGAAAACGCGAAAGTTCGGAGGTGCGCGGACCAGGGCCATCATCAAACGTCAAGGAAACAGAGCCACCTGCCATACCGTGGCCCATAAGCTGCGGACCGGTGAAATCCTGTACGTTCGAGTCACCGCCATCACGGCCCAGGCGACCACAGGCCAGGGTTGCAAATACCAACGAAAATCCACCCACAATCTGAGCAACACGACGAACATTGCGGTTCAAATTCGAAGCCATGTGAAGTCTCCTCGTGCACTGTGAACAAATGTAGTTGGCATCATCCAGCACAAGCCATGCCAGAATCATAATAATGATTCCAGCATCTTAAGTTTATTTCAACTGTTCAAGGTTCAGACAGTTGGCAAAAACTTTTCAATGGCCTCATGAAACAACAAAACAACATCCTCAAAACCGCGCATAAATCTTCAGAGTGTTGGTCAAGACCGATGCCGCAAGATTTCTATTTTTTCCCGAAAGCGGAACATCGTAATCGATGTCCCACTGCACAGGCAGGAAAAAATCCAGCGCGGAAAGCGTGAGACCCGCCTGTACAGAATAGAGATGAGATTCAGGTGAGAACTCGACACCACCAAGAGTCGCGCGTGGTTCAAAATCGTACTTGAATTGCCCGTTCAACAGCACACGACTCAAAGCATCAGAAACATCTGCAGGGCTCAACGCGATTTTCATGAAACCAACATTCCGAGGATCATCACGCCGAAACTCGGCAGAATTTGCGATATTGTCTGCACCTGGCGAGTTCACATCCGCGTTGTTGAGCACGGTGCTGTCGAGCAACGATGTTCTTGACTTTTTTGCTGGAAGCAACATCGATTCCCATTGATTCTGCCATGAAATCACAATTGCCGAAGATGCAGCCCAATCAAGATTTGATCTGATTCCGAGGTCGACTGTCCCACGGCCGGTCGGTCGTTGCGCTGCAGGAACGTCCCGGAACGAACCCGTTGGCAATCGCAAACCTGCGCCCAAAGAGAAATTCACCGCCCAATCGCGCGCCCAAAGTCCATTGACAGGATCAGCCAATGCGACAAGCGCGCCCAATTCAAGATCTCCGAGCCCCGTTGTTCCAGCTGTTGGAATTGCAGCACGCGTGACCAGCGAGGCTGCGACGTCCTTGATGGGAACGCCCGCCTTGACCGAAAGTTTTTCGCCCGTCGGAAGTGTCAGAACGCTGTTGAACGGCAACGACAAACCGTTCTCATTGATCCCGGAAAGACAAGCGGAAACCGTCAAGCATAGACCGTCACTCACCAGCTTTGCCGCTGCTGCCTCCACAAATTCGTTGTATTTTTTTGCATAAAGAGACGACTTTTGAAACGCCGCGCCATCGATCGCAAGCTTGTTGAATGCGACCATGGGAGCAACAAGTTGAAGCGAAACAGCATCACTCCATCCGTACTCAACAACAAATGCACCCGCACCGGCGGAAAGCGTGAAGCCAGAGTCTTCCTTTTTGCCGTCCGGGGAAAAGGCCTGGGTCGCCGTGGCAGACTTGAACAACAGGCGCCCGCGGAAAACTTTTTCCGGAAGTGTCTTGCCCTCACCCACCAATGCAGTTGGTTTTTGTTGAGGCACAGATGAATCCTGGGATTGAGCCCATGCGATTCCGTGGGTGAAAATCGTTGCGACAAGAAAAAGAGCTGTCCTGTTTTTTCCTGAACACATAAAATATGACTCCATCGATCCTGTTTTCCCGACCGCATCAGCTTGCAGAATTTTTTGATGACGGGCAAATTTTTCAAGGATCACACAAAAACAGATGGATGGAAACGTCATGCTTCGCACTCATACCCTTGTTGTTCGCGACAAAGTTGCCATTTTGCCTTTGCTGGCCATCCTTCCGGCCTGCGGTTCAAATCTGGAAAACAAGGCACTGCCCAAACCTGCAAACGAATTGAGCCAAGCCGACGTCACCGACGACAACATACGTTCCGCCAACCAACGCTGGAACGAATTATCTTCCAAATTGAAACTGTTGAATGATGGTTCAGCTTCCTCATTGAAAAGCCCAAGCGACTGGTTTTCCGACACTGCGGATGCCCGTTCGGCCTACAACAGCCTGACAGAGACCATCGCTGCGGAGCATTTGAAAACAGCGCGCAGCACAGGTTGCGCGGAAGTCGTTTCTTTCGAGACTCTTGGAAAAGCGAAGTCCATCGCAATTGGCTCTGCCGTTCGATTCCCCAGCGAAGTCGAAACGGCCAAGTGGTACCTCATGAAATACAAACGATTCAAAGCCGATGGAACACCTGATGCAATGGTCAATGGCGCATTGGTTTCTGTTCCCACGGCGACCACCAACACATACCCGGTGATTGCCTATGCACATGCTGGTGATGCAGGATTGTCGGCGCTGGAGATTGCAGCCGTGTTTGGAGAACTTCAAGCAAAGCACATTGTCGTGGCACCCGCATTTCCGGGTGAGTCCATCTGCAAATTTGGAACCAACTCAGCCAACAAATCTGCATGTGATGCATCGGGCCGATACTTCGACGCTGTTGGAGTGTCAGCTCCCTTCAGCACGGATGCCGAGGATCTTCTCGCCGCACACAATTGCCTTGTGACTCCCAATGCACTGCCCGATTTCAATTCAACCGTTTTGGATCGCATCAAATTCCAGAACATTCCCGACGCAGCCACTGCAATGCCAGTGTCATACATGTTTGGCTCTTCCCGTGGAGGCCTGACCACTTCGATCGCTTTGGCAAAGAACACAGCGATGCTTCAATACAATGCCAAAACCGGAACAACCCGGTACAGCGAACCCAAGTATTTTTACTGCGCGGGAACAAACATCAATCCCACGTCTTTCACCTATGGCGAAATTCGCGTTTATCTGGAAGCGGTCGTCAAGGGAACCGCTGAATCTTCTGCGACATACCGACTGCCAACCGCGCCACAGCTGAATGATTTGTTCAAAGACTATCGCGAAGGTCGCCTGAGTTCCGCCGAAGCCGCGCTGCTCATTCAAACCCGGGACGCCACCTTCAATGCCCCCCTGGCTCTCGCATCGGTGAGAAAATGGAGCACCGGCGACAAGGGCGCGTTTTTCACGATGCACGGCACTCTCGACAAATCGATTCCCATTTCCCAGGGAATCTTTGGCGGAAGTGTCTTTGCGAGCATCAATGCGATCCTGACTGCAAACAGACAATCAGATCCTACTGCAGCTCCGGGAGTTCATCTTTCCACGATGGGTACCATTGCTCAACCACCCTACTCTGTGGATGGCGGCAAAACCCTTGCCCCAGGCTCCACCATGCATGGCGACTTTGCATGGTTCGACAGTCTCGTTGGAGTGAACACCTCGGTGACAGACAGTGCTGGTCAACCCGTTGCACTCGATGCGAGCTACCCTTTCCTTGGCAAGAAACCCCTGGATGCATTCGCGGCGTGGCTTGAAAACAGTTCGGTCGGATGCGGCGCTTCAATTCCCTGAAGTGCTCACATCCGACCGGACGTTGTTTCATCGGCAATTCTGCCGGCAGTGCGATTTCCGAATCAGTTCCAGTCGAGCGAGACCGATGCCTGATACTCGGTGACGCGACTCTCAAAGAAGTTCTTTTCCTTGGGCAGGTCCATAATCTCGTTCATCCAGGGGAATGGTGTGTCTTCCACGCCAAAAAGCGGATCCAAGCCCACAGATTCAAGCCGGCGGTCGGCAATGTAGCGAATGTAGACCGAGAACTGTTCCTTGCTCATGCCAACAACGTCCCGTGGCAAACAGTCGGAAACGAAAGCATCCTCAAGCTCAACGACGCGGCTGATGTTTGCACGCACCGCCGCCTTGACGTCATCCGTCCATGCTTCGGGATTTTCAACGATGTACTGGTTGATAAGCTTCGTGCCAAAACGGCAATGCAGTGATTCATCGCGAACGATGTACTCGAGCTGCTCGGCCGTGCCAACCATCAGGTTGCGGCGCTTGAAATTCAGCAACAAAACAAACGCGCTGTAAAACTGCATGCCTTCCATACCCAGATAGTAGGCGCACAGATTTTCCAGGAACGTCTTTTTGCCGGCCAGAGATTCAGTCGAGAACGCAGGGCTCATCACGCCATTCAAGAAAGATGACTGAAAGTCATGCTTGTCCTTGATGGTCCCAAACCGCTTGAATTCAGAAAAGACCTCTTTCTGGTCCATCGACAACGATTCAACGATGTGCGCATACGACCAAGAGTGGATGCTTTCCTGAAATGCTTGTCCGCAAAGATACTGACGCACTTCCGGATTGGTCAGGTGGCGATAGATCGCCATGACGATGTTGTCACCCACGAGGACGTCTGTGTTTGCGAAGAAGCTGAGGATCTTCTTGATGAGGTGTTTCTCATCGGCATTCAACACACCATTGCTCTTCCATTGCTGAATGTCCGAGGCCATCGAAATTTCCTGCGGAAGCCAGTGGTTCTTGCAAAGGTTTTTGAATTCGTCCCAGGCCCAAGGGTATTCAAAGGGCATCAGCTGGGTTTGGGTTGCATTCAATAACATGGTGTTTGCTCCTGTGGTTTTGTGACCCGATTGTTATTGGCAGCTTTCGCAATCGGGGTTTTCAATTGAGCATGCTTTCGGACCCGCCGACGACGTCGACGTTGTTGCACCGGTTGTTCCTGCGCTGGTGGCTGTTCCGGCATTGATGCTGGACTTCTCAACTCCCGTCGCAGCCTTGGTGCGCAGATAGTAGGTCGTCTTCAAGCCAGCATGCCAAGCATAACGGTACATCTCGTCGAGACGACGACCCGATGGCGCGCCCAGGTATAGATTCAAGCTTTGAGCCTGGTCGATGTAGACCTGACGAACTGCAGCGCAGCGGATGAGTTGCTCGGGCTCAACGTCGAACGCTGTTTGATACAATTCCTTGAGGTCTTGCGGAATATCAAAATTCTGCACCGAACCATCTGCACGCTTCAGCTCGCGAGCCATTTGCGCATTCCACAATTGGCGTTCCTTGAGGTCGTCAATCAAGTACTCATTGATGACCGTGTAGTCGCCACCGAGGTTGGTCTTGACGAAAAGGTTCTTGTAGCTCGGTTCGATCGACTGAGTGCAACCGGCGATGTTGGAAATCGTCGCCGTCGGCGCGATGGCCATGCAAAGGCTGTTGCGCATGCCGCCCTTCACCTTTTCACGCAGCGTATCCCAAGCGAACTTGCCGGGGAAACCTTCTTGAGCCAACAGGTCAGCCGCAAAGATGGTCTCGTTCTTTGTGTTGCTGAAGAATGCTGGCACTTCGGGAGTCCGAACATGGCTTCCAAGATCTTTGAGTGTATCCAAGGGCACACGACCTTGTGACCAGCTGGAACCTTCATAGGTCTGATAACTTCCACGCTCACGCGCCAGCTCAGCCGAAGCCTCGACCGAGTGATAGCCAATGGCTTCCATGATTTGCGCCGACAACATGACAGCACCTGGTGAACTGTACGGGATGCGCTTCATGTAGAGAACATCCTGAAAGCCCATCAAGCCGAGTCCAACAGGGCGATGGCGCTCATTGGCGCGCTTGGCCGATTCAATCGGATAGAAGTTCTCGGTGATCACATTGTCGAGCATCCGCATCGCCGCGCGAACTGTCGTACGCAGGGCTTCATATGGATTCGGCTGCTGGAAGATCGCCTTTAGGTTGACCGAACCGATATTGCAGACCGCGGTTTCATCGCCACTCGTGTTGAGGGTGATCTCGGTGCACAGGTTGCTCGAATGAACCACGCCAACATGTTTCTGGGAACTTCTCAGGTTGCAGGGGTCTTTGAAGGTGATCCAGGGGTGGCCGGTTTCAAACAGCATCGTCAGCATTTTGCGCCACAAGGTGACGGCCGACACGGTTTTGAAGTTCTTGATTTCGCCGTTCTTGGCCTTTGTTTCATAAGTCTCATAGCGAGCCTTGAATTCGGTGCCAAAAGTCTCATGAAGGTCCGGGGTTTCGCTCGGACAGAAAAGCGTCCATTCGGCATTCGCTTCCACGCGCTGGAGGAACAAATCAGGTACCCAGTTCGCTGTGTTCATATCGTGGGTGCGACGGCGCTCATCGCCCGTGTTCTTGCGAAGCTCGAGGAAGTCTTCAATATCGAGGTGCCATGTCTCGATATACGCGCACACTGCGCCCTTGCGCTTGCCGCCCTGATTGACTGCAATCGTCGACGAGTCCTGAACCTTGATAAACGGAATGACGCCCTGGGAACGTCCGTTGGTTCCCTTGATCCATGAACCGCTCGCGCGGATGGGAGTCCAGTCGTTGCCAAGACCACCGGCAAACTTCGAGAGGAGCGCGTTGTCTGAATACTGTCTATAGATATCAACGAGGTCATCCTGGACCGTGGTCAGGAAGCAACTCGACATTTGCGAACGCGCGGTGCCGGCATTGAACAATGTCGGAGTACTGGGGACGTAAAGCATCTGGGAGATCACGTTATAAAACTCTGCAGCACGTGTCGTCGCCTGCACAGAATCAGCCTCTGCCAGAGCCATGCCCATCGCGACACGCATCCAGAAGTGCTGAATGTCTTCGTATCGACTTCCTTCCTTGTGAAGCAGGTAGCGATCGTAAAGAGTATGGGCGCCGAGGTAGTCCAGCAGATAGGTTCTCTCTGCCTTGATTTCCTTCTGCAGGGAATCAAGATTCAGTTCAGCCACGCGAGCAGACATATGTCCCTGCTCAATAGCGAAGCCCACGTACTGCCGGAGGGTTGGACGGAGTTTTTCGTTTTCAGGCAGGCCAACAGGTTTGCCGTCGTGATTCACAGACAAGGTCGCCAGTGTTTCAAGACGCAACTTCTCGGCCAAAACCGCTGCCGCAAGGAATGAATACTCTTTACCCATCTCAATCTTTGGGCGCAGATCAAGAATGATGTTGTCGAGTGACCCGGCGAGGTTGATGTTCGTCAGATCAAGCCCTTGATTTTGAACTCGAGGATGAAAGAGCCGGAATGCAGCGTTCGCCATATGATGCTCCTTGCAGGCGTGTGGGTCTTCCCATAAGACGACAAAACGATTCCCACAGGGGGCTGCACGAGAGGGCTCGTGCCTTACATCTGTTCGGGGTCATCAATTTGTCTTCTCACATATAGTGGTACCGTAGCCTAAAAAACACTGTCAATAGCGTGGGCACGATTTCCTTAGCCGAAATTTTTAATTGGCTGAATGGACAAGAGATTTTTCAAGAACTGTATGGATTTAAAAAATCCATCAAAGTTGCACGCAAGATTAGCGAAAAACTCTATGCATAATCGTAAAGCACGGGTTGCAACATAGACAAACAAAGATGAACTCCTGTAACAGTGCACTCTTCAGGGCGGTGCATCAGAAAACAGCAGTTCGCATTCGATCACCGGCCAAACCAGAAAGGATGTACATTGACCCACCACCATTGGGATTTCTTTGGTCCCGACGCCCAAAAAACAGCGGAACACTTCAAGAAACACGTTGACGAATTCGCAAATTCACTTTCCCTGAAGATTGATGAAGACGGATTTTTCTCGGCATCGCAAGTTCATGTTTGCTTCTGGGTGGCAATCGAGGATGAAATGATGGCGGACATGACACAAAAAAAACTCCGCCCGAAGCGGAGTTTAAGCAGACAAGATCACATCAACCTTTTAGCTGGACTGGACTCCAACTGAGCTCACAGCGGCGCAACACCCTGCATTTGGCTCACGAGTGCCTTCTCGTCCGCATGCTCAAACACGGCACGCACAAGCCCCAGCGGGACATATTTGAACGCATCAATCAACAGTGCCTTGCTTGAACTTTCCAATGGTTGCCCATTGTCGAAGGCGTCGTCCAACGCGGCAACAAGGTCATTGTCGCTGCCTTGCACCCTGCAATCCGATCCAGGTGCCCTGCAAAGATCCTTGATCGCATCGAGTCCCATTCCGACGAGCACGAGAGCCGACGTGACGGGTGCCTTGCCCTGACGAAGGTTGCGCACTGCCATGCGCATCATCTCGACCTGGGCTTTTGCCTTGACCAGCGATTGGGTCCGGGTTGAATCATTCAGAAACGGTTCAAG
The DNA here is from genome assembly GCA_049423385.1 of Silvanigrellaceae bacterium. Taxonomy (GTDB): domain Bacteria; phylum Bdellovibrionota_B; class Oligoflexia; order Silvanigrellales; family Silvanigrellaceae; genus RFOM01. The sequence goes on from JBMSQQ010000051.1 coordinate 14,488, forward strand.
AACCTGGTTCATGTAGGATGCGATGCCAAATCCGTTTGCCTTGAACGACAATCCACGCGCAATTGTCACACCCACGTCGCTGGTCTTGAAGATGCCGCTGTAGGTTGCGGTGTCGAAAACATTCCATCCTCCGCGCACCGGTTGCCATTCACCAGCCATGGGACCCACGGGTACACTCACAGCCACATCGTGAAATCGGTTGAGCATCCTGCTTTCCTTGAACTCAAACTTGCCTATCACAGGATTGGTGGAAATGGCGCTGCCTGTGAGGGCAAAATCCACAAGGCGAACCTTGAGGCCTGTCTCGTTGCTTTCCATCGCCGGCGGCAACATCGCGTCGTCGGTCAGAACTTGATAAAGACAACGCACGCGCTTGAATGGCGAAAACATCTTTTTGGCAACGCCATTTCTGCGCATGATCGGCAGGCCGGCCTCAATCACGGGTAGCCCCACCTTGAGTCCTTCCGTGCAAGTCCGATGCAAAAGTGCATTGTAACCTGGTGCTGCAAGCGACAGCCCGAGAGCACCAAGTCCAAGACTCGATTGCAAAACCGAACCTGGCACCTGGACGACCAGCGACAGACATTCACCTGCCTTGAGTCCCTCGCAGAAACGTTGTTGGGCAGGTGCTCTGAAGAGACTCGCATCCGATTTGATGGACGCAGGATCGGCACCACTCACGGTTTGCTCGCGTACTGGGGAAAGATTTGAAATCGCCGGCTCAACTTCCACACGCGACGGATCATTTCCAGTCGACGGTGAGGTTGAGACATCGTTGTCACCAACCGTGGCAATGGGTTCGCGTGAAATGCGCACATTTGTGCCACATGCCGTTGGCGTCGACACCATGCTCACACCTGCCAACAGCGCAATGAGCATGAAGGGCCAGTGGGAATCTGATTTCTGCCGCGGGTTTTGCCGCGGATTGTGTTCAGTGTTTTGCATGGTCCCCCCTTCAATGCCTTTACGTCCGTTCGCGCAATGGGAACGGATGCCTTCGTGGCTTGTCAGCAACAACGATGCCAGAGAAAAAGCCAACAAATGCATGTAAAAACACACATCAAGAAAGCTCGCCGGAAGCCAGTCGATGTCGAAGCATTCGACACTGTTTTTTTATTCAACATAGCACTATTAAATCTGATGTTTATTCTTTTTCTTGTCGACTTCAATTCGACTCGCTGATAGCCATGCAACGGGGGACCAATTGGTCTCGACCATCTCCGTGAATGCTCAACAAAAAGAGGATTCCGAAATGCATCACCCGAAAATGTCGATTTTCATGTTGGCTTTTCTTGCAACTACTGCAGCAATCTCCGGATGTCGTTCCTCGACGAGCAAAACACGCAGCACATCGGCGGGTGAGCTTCCAGAACAAACGAAACTCAACGTCACCAAGGCGCGGGTGATTGAATCCAACAACGAAATTGTCTCTCTCGAATTGGGTTCGCCCGACGAAACATTCAGTGGCCTGGGCACCTGGTTTTTCGTCGATGCAAAGAACTTTGCACCGCAGTACCTTGGATTGTTGCCGCACAAAGCTCGTCTGCCCATTCCGAAAACTGCAAGGTTGATGAGTGGTCAACGGGTGGATTGCTCACGCGTCGAAGGAAAATCCGTTCTTTCCGCACTTTTTTCTGCAAATGAAATAAAGGCCGACTGCAGTGGCCGAGCGATTCGGATTCAATTGTCAAATGAAAGTCCGAACGCTGATGCAATTGCCAACCAGAATCTCGACACAGCACTTCGATCAGGGGCCAGCCTGATCCTTGCGGACACTGAAAATTCAAACAATCTGATTGAAATCACCATACGGGGAAACACTGTTTCAATTGCTGAAAACAAGCCTGGTCTCGACCGACCTGCACGCGTGACTTTCTCCAACTCAGAAATTCAAGCATTTTTTTCAGGGCAAGGATCTCTCGCGTTTCCGTGCACGAACACTGCATGCGCGAAAGCAGCAAGCCCTCTGACTCTCATGAGAAAAGGCAATGGAGATCTCGTCGCGATCCGCCGGGACAGCGCAAATTCTGGTGCGATTGTTGATAATTCCGTGCAGTCGTTCCGCCGTCCAGGTTCCGAAGGATTGCGCATTTCATCCTACAACGTTGAAAATTTCTGGGATGATGTTCCAGACAACAGCAAAGCATACGACGATTTCTCATCTGAACTCTCAAATTGGTATTCCGAAGGATTTGCCGAGCGGAAGGCGCGCCGCATTCGCGATGCCTTGCTTGCAGCAGGATTGCCCGATGCAGTTGGTTTACAAGAAATCGAGAGTGCGGCGAACTCCGGGCGCTCGCTCGAACTTCTCAAGCCTTTGCTTGCACCGCTGGGCTACAACTACTTTGCGCTGGGTCAACAGGCGGAAGACAACCCCACTGCCGTGACAACAGCATTCATCAGCAAATATCCTTTGCTTGAAAACTCTCGTCTCGACTTCAGGTTTGATTCTTCCAAATTGAGGGATGCAGATCGGGACGACTTCATTTCAGCATCCAGGGACCCTCAAAGGGTGACTCTCGCACTTCCGGAAGGACAGCGGTTGGTGCTGCTCAACAGCCACTGGAAAAGCAAACGAGACAAATCTCCGGTGGGCGACGACATGCGCCGACAAATTGGACAATTGATGCGCTCTCATCTGGACGAACTCAGAGGCACGAGACATTCAAACTGGTCTGGAATCATTATGGGCGACTTCAATGCAGATTACAGGGAAGAGTCTGTCCAGGAAGGTCTGCGATTGGCGACAAATCTGGCAACGGCGCGCAATTCACAAAACAGCCTTTTTGACATGTGGCAGACCCGATCTGCTGAGCTCCAAGGTGATTATCCTCACGATTCCGAACTGACGGCCATCGACAATATCGTGGTCGATCAGAGCGTTCTCGCATTCAATTCACTTGTTCTTGCCCATCCGCTGAGGGTCGTCGGAGAGTTTGGGGAGGCTGGAAAACTTTTGCTCAATGGCGACAAGCAACCCTTTCGATCACAAATACACCAAATCAAGGACGAGACAGGATCCGAGAAAACTTTCCACAAAGACCTTGGGTATTCGGATCACCTGCCTCTCGTCGTCGAATTCCAGCGTTCGTTGAGCTTGCAGAAACAAATTTCGGCTGCGATTTTTTCGAATAACATTGAACAACAGACGGCCGCTTCATTGCCAAAAGTTGCAATTCCAGAATCAACATGTCGTGATTCGGAAACCACGGGTGTCGCAGCTCCTGAAATTCTCAATGCAATAGCATCTGCGCAACGGGGAGACTGTCTGGACCTGAACGGACAATTCCTTTTGCGCAAGACCGGACTCTTCAACGTCGCGTTCGATCTGCCGGACAATGGGACCCTGAAAGCGAACGAACGGATTGTCATCATCACCGCAGATCGTCCGTTTGGCGCGAATCGCGCTTGGCTGCGCAGCTCCCTCCAACAAAGTGCAGGCAAGAGCGTGACCCGTCTGCGCGGTCGACTCGGCATTGTTGATGGTGTGAAGGCGATCTTCATCAGTCAACCGCAGGCCGATATCATTATTGAATAAAAAACCCAATAATATTCGAATCTGACTTAAGAGATTCGGAGAAAAACCGAGACAATGGCATGGGGAGGGACCATGCCTTGAAGATTTCGCTGGCAGCAATATCAGTGGCCTGTGGCTTTGCATTTCTCGTTGAATCCAGCAACGCAGCCGCACACGCCCGCTGGAAACTCAACAGCACCATCTCGGCTCCCCGAACAAACGACCCCGGCCTCAAAACCGCGCCCTGTGGGGGAGTGGCACGCACAACCAACGTGAAAAAGTACCTCGCGGGTCAAAAAGCCACTCTCGAGTTCGAGGAAACTGTGAATCATCCAGGAAGATACGAGGTCTATCTGTTGGATGCGCAAGAAAAGCCGGTCGCTGGTGTGCCAAGCCCACTGGCGAAACTCGAAGACTCACAAAACGATCAAATCATCGGCAGCAATTTTCACCAGTACAACATCACCTTTGATGTACCCGCAATCGATTGCACGGGCTGTGCATTTCAATTGGTTCAAGTCATGCTCGACAACCCGAATTCACCCAGCAACTATTACTCCTGCACAGATATATCTATCAGCACCAAAGCCCTCGAGAAGCCGACAGGTGTGAAGATTGAAAAACTCAAATAGGACAGAAACCAAATGAAGATTGGTTTGCGAACAACAGTGGCAGCGACTTTTCTGGCCTGGGGATGCAGCACCCAGGTTGCCCCTCTGCCGATAGCTTCGCTCAAGCCCAACGCATCCTCCAAGTCGAACGTCGATGCTTCGGCAAATCAGCCCCAAAATCAAAACAACACTCAAAATCAACCCGGCACTGCGCCACAGCCCAATGAAACAACAAAATCATTGAGGCTCAGCTGGAACAAATCCACGTCGTCGAGTGTTGGCGCATATCAAATCTATCTTGCACCACCAGCTGAAGGTCCCGCCAAACTTCTCAAGACAGTGAGTTCTGGTGCTGCAAACTCAGTTCCGACAACGGTCGACTTACCGTTGAAAGATTTGGGCACACAGCCTACGGCAGGATCCAATGTTTGTTTCTACATCGTAGCCGAGGATCCCGAGACGATTTCGCCGCCATCTGAGACTTCTTGCGCCCAGTTCTGAAGCCAAAATAGATTCCTAAAGGAATATCACTAAAACAATAGATTCTAAAAATCCCAAACGCATAGAAAATCGAAATCTTGCAGCAAGAACAAATAAAAACATAGCATTACAAAATCCGTATTTAACTAAAAAAAATACAACAACAAAAAAACTCAATTAAAGCTGAAATTTACCGATTCCTCTCGGAAGGGGGGGGGGCAATCGCGTGTCGAGTTTCATGAGAATTTCATCAACCTCTATTCTCGTCCTCCTGCAATTGATTGGGGGCTGCACGCGTTCGTCAAATTCAAAGGTTGCGAATGGTACTGCTCAAGACAAGCCCCCTTCTGGACCCACTTCTCCCTTTCCGACAGACGTGATTCCTCCCGTTCCCGTGACAGGAAGTTTCCTGACATCCGAATTGCTTGAAAAAGACGGCGGACAATTTGCGAATGTGACCGTGAGTCTTTTGGCGTTTTCAACTGCAACAGTGGACGTCACGGGAAACCCGCCCGCTCCTCGTGTGCTCTATTCGACCACCACCGACGCAAACGGTTATTTCAGAGCGCCAGTTGAAAAAATAGAGTCAACCAGAATTGAACTCAAGATTCAGACACAAGAGCGTATCATTGTCTCAGAATTTGTTCTTCCTCCGGATTTGGCGCTGAGTGTCAGCAAAGCAAGGGTGGGCGCAAATTTGCAACCTTTGAAGGATCTGACATCCAGTGGCAACGATAAGGCGCTTGCGATCGATCAGAGAAAATTGGTCCTGCAAGTTCCTGAAAACCGCGCGGGTGTGTTTATCGCAAACTCTCCCCAAAGCCCATTCGAAGAAGCGGTTTCGGTGGTTCCTTTCTCTGTGCCCATTCCTTCCGAATCTCAGCCAAAGACAAAAAAATGGTCCGCATTGACGACGAGTTATAATGCAAGCACAGAAAATTCGGCCCGTTTTTTTTGGGAAGACACCTTCACAGATGCGGCAAAGGTCAGGATTGTTTTTTCACCTTCTGAAATTTCTCTTTCCCAATGGGATGGATTAATTGAAAGTACTCCACAGTGGCCAGGCCATAACCCCAATGAAAATGTTGTCGCGGATTATTCGCAGTGCAATGATTCTTCCTACTCTGCTGGTAGCGGTTCGCTAAGCTCGGCGAGCGGCAGCAAGTGCGGAATCAGCCGAACAATTTTCCCTCTCAATTCAAATGAAAATGTTTACGCAAGAATCGTTAGCGAGTCGGCAGGAGAGATCAAGCTTTCTCCAGTTTTTGTTATTGAAGCTTTAAACACGGCACCGACTGTTACGCCGGTAGCCAATATCCAAGGCACTGAAGACACTGCAATGTTCGACGTTGCCCTGAGCATCGGCGACCAGGAAGACAATCTGACCTGTTCGTCGGCATTGACGGTACGTTCTGGCAACACGCTGCTTCTGCCAAATCGTAACATTTATATCTCAGGAATTGGCACCAACTGCAAACTCACACTTGTGCCATCTGCAGACCAATCGGGTACGAGCATGATAAATGTTTCCGTGAGCGATGGTTCCCTCAGTGCAGAGACTAACTTTCTATACACCGTTGCACCGGTAAACGATCCACCGTCATTGGCAGCGATTGCGTCGCCTCAGACCACTAGTATCAATAATTCAAAAGCACTCAATCTTGTTGCAAACGATCCTGATGGCCCGCTCAACTGCTCAACTGAGAATTTCGCTTACGCATCTTCCAATTTCAACGTTGTCGCAGAAACGGGTGCAGTCGTTTGGGGCGGAAACTGGCCAAACTGCACAGCCATTATCGCTCCGGTCGCTACGATGACAGGAATCTCCGAAATCACAGTTACAGTTTCCGATGGTGTATTCACAGCTTCACAAACCTTCACTTTTTCTGTTTTAAAAACCGATGCCCCAGTAACACTTTCAGGGTGGTATCAAGAAGCCTACGTGAAGGCAGCAAATGCTGGTGGAAGTGATCACTTTGGCTCCTCAGTCTCTCTCTCCGGAGACACACTTGCGGTGGGAGCTCCGCGCGAAGACAGTAATCAAACCACCATCACCAACGGCTCAGGAACCAACACAGACAACAGCTTGAGTGATTCCGGAGCCGTTTATGTCTACAAACGCACAGGAAACGCGTGGGCCCAGGAAGCATTTTTGAAGTCAGCAAATGCAACCGCGTCACATGGATTTGGTGGGGCAGTCACACTCTCTGGCGACACACTTGCAGTCGCTGGTACTGCTTTCCCTGTTGGAGTTTTCGTCTACAAACGTACAGGCAGCACCTGGGCCCAGGAAGCTTATGTGATGGGGGCGAATGCTGCGAGTGGTGATTATTTCGGAATGAGTGTCTCGCTCTCGGGCGACACCCTCGCGGTTGGAGCAAACGAGGAAGACAGCAACCAGACCACAATAACCAACGGTACAACAACAAATCCAAATAACTCACTGCTCGAGTCGGGTGCAGTGTACGTCTACAAGCGCACAGGAATCAGTTGGGCGCAGGAAGCATTTATTAAAGCAGCAAATGCTGGATCCGGCGATTTTTTCGGATTTTCAGTCTCTCTTTCGGGTGACACCCTTGCAGTCGGGGCGCAAAAAGAAGACAGCAATCAAAACACCATCACCAATGGCACGAGTGCCAGTAGCGACGATCTGTCAACAGATTCCGGAGCGGTTTACGTTTACAGACGTACTGGAAGCACCTGGAGGCAAGAAGCGTACGTAAAGGCGGCGAATGCAGGAACAAATGATCTTTTTGGTGGCTCAGTCTCTGTTTCCGGAGACACTCTCGCAGTCGGGGCTACCAATGAGAGCAGCAAACAAAACACAATTACCAACGGCACAACGGCCAGTGCAGACAACAGCGCGTCTTGGGCTGGTGCCGTTTACGTTTACAGGCGTACCGGCAGTGTTTGGGCCCAGGAAGCGTTTGTGAAGACGGTAAACGCGCGCGGAAGTCAGACTTTCGGAGAAAGTGTCTCGCTCTCTGGCGACACACTTGCAGTGACATCAATCCGAGAATCCAGCAGCCAAACCACCATCACCAACGGGACAACAGCCAGTTTTGATACCAGCAAGGTTCAGTCGGGTGCCCTGTATATATACAAGCGAACTGGAAACTTATGGGAGCAGGAAGCCTACGTCAAACCCGCAAATGCAGACGCAAATGAATTTTACGGTCACTCAGTTTCCATTTCTGGCGACACTGTGGCAGTTGGATCGGATAATGAGGACAGCAACCAGATCACCATCACCAATGGCGCGACGGCGAGTCCAGACAACAGCAGGCCCGACTCAGGTGCCGTTTATATTTACCGCCGATCGGGTCGATTGTTTGATCCCATTGAAGTTGTGGCATCAAGTTCCAGCTCTGCTTCTTTTGATGTGACTTGGAGAAGCGAAAACACAGGAACTGCCAACGGCACAGTGAAGGTGGTGTACGGAACAACAGAACCTGCCGCACAATGTTCATCAGGAACGCTTGCATTTTCCGGCACCGCAGGTTCCGCATCGGTGACAAGTGGACTTGTTCCCGGAACGACCTACTTTGTTCGAGTTTGCAGTACCGATGGTTCCAACTGGTCGCAGGGAACTGTTTCGAGGGTCATGGTCGTACCCAGTATCTCCACAGCTCCCACAGTCACGAGCATCGTTCGAGGAACCACCACCAATCCAGTCCCATTTGACGTTAACCGTATCGACTTTGTTGTATCCTTCAGTGACGAAATGACAGAAATTTTACCGTCCAATTTCACCTTGACGAAAATTGGCGGCACTGGTGTGCCTGCTGGTGTTGTCGATCAAATCTATTGTTCGGGCTCGAGTTGTGTCGTTTGGGCTATACCTTCTGCGAGTGGAGACCTCCGCCTGGATCTATCGAGTCCATCCGGTATCAGGGACAGATGGGGTAACCCACTTGGCGGGGCATTTACTGGCACCGGCGTTTACACCGTAACTTCGCGATGGCAACAGGAAGCTTATGTAAAGGCGACAAATGCAAATGCAAATGATTTTTTTGGAAGTTCCGTGTCACTCTCTGGCGACACGCTCGCCGTGGGAGCCGACGACGAGGACAGCATCCAGAGCAGCATCACCAACAGTACAACAGCAAGTTCAGACAATTCTATCCCGGGTTCAGGAGCCGTTTATGTTTACAAGCGAACGGGGAACACGTGGAGCCAAGAAGCCTATGTCAAAACTTCAAATAAAAATGTGGACGATCACTTTGGTATTTCCGTCTCACTCTCCGGAGACACCCTTGCAGTGGGAGCCGTTGGAGAAGACAGCAGCCAGACCACAATCACAAATGGCACGGGTACAAGTTCAGACAACAGCGCAACAGATTCTGGAGCCGTTTACCTTTACAAGCGGACCGTCAGCACATGGGCTCGGGAAGCGTATGTCAAGGCAGCGAATGCAGGGGCGGGTGATAATTTTGGAGTCTCAGTATCACTCTCGGGCGACACACTGGCTGCGGCGGCGAACTTGGAGGACAGCAATCAATCCACGATCACCAACGGGACATCTGTGAATACGGACAATTCGGCAACAGATTCGGGAGTTGTTTACATTTATGGCCGCACAGGAAATTCTTGGGCGCAGGAAGCATTTGTGAAGGCAGCAAACGCGAATACGGGTGATTTTTTTGGAACCAGTGTCTCTCTCTCGGGTGATACGCTCGCGGTGGGCACTCCTCAAGAGGACAGTAATCAGATCACCATCACCAACGGCGCAGAAGCCAGCGCAGACAACTCAATAACAGATTCGGGAGCGGTTTACGTTTACAGGCGGACGGGAAGCACCTGGGCACAGGAAGCTTTTGTGAAGGCAGCGAATGCAGGAGCAAGTGATCTGTTTGGTGCCTCTGTCTCCCTATCCGGAGACACACTTGCGGTTGGTGCACCCAAAGAAGACAGTGGTCAGAGAACCATCACCAATGGACCGGGCGCCAGCCCAGACAACAGCAAACCAGATTCGGGAGCCGTTTACATTTACAGGAGAATGGGAAGCAATTGGGCCCAGGAAGCTTTTGTGAAAGCGGCGAATGCCAGCAACAGTAACTATTTTGGATCCAGTGTCTCTCTTTCTGGTGATACTCTCGCAGTGGGCTCATACAGGGAACAGAGCAATCAGACCACCATCACCAACGGCACAACGGCAAGTTCAAACAGCGATGCGCGCTGGGCAGGTGCGGTCTACGTCTACAAACGCACGGGCAGTTCATGGAGTCAGGAAGCTTATGTGAAGGCCACCAACGCAGAGGCGGGAGATTATTTTGGTCATTCTGTTTCGCTTTCCGGGGATTCCTTGGCCGTGGCCGCCGACCAGGAGGAAAGCAACCAGACCACTATCACCAACGACATTAACGCCAGTGTAGACAATAGTCTTATTGCCGCTGGAGCTGTGTATGTTTACCGCTACACGGGACGGATGTTTGACCCAGACTTGCTTGTAAGTGCAAAGACACAAACCAGCATCAGCTTTACCTGGAATTCAAACCTAGGCAACACAACAATGGTGAAGGTGGCTCCCGTCGCCAGCGGAAGCGGAACACCAGCACTAAATTGTAACGATGCAGCAGCAACAACACTCCCGGCTGGCACGACAGCCTATACCTACAGTGGGCTTACTGCAGGAACCAAATACGGATTCCGCTTCTGTGCTTGGGATGGCAGCAATGCAAGCGGCGGTTCAACGATATGGGAAGACACCTCACCGTGAAAACAAGAACAGCATTGCTTGTAAAGATTTTTGAAAATTGCTCCGCCTCGTGAATCGAACTGAAGAATGTTTAATTTTGGGTTTTGCGCAGCAAAGAAAAAGAGGCAGGATTTAACTACCGACCTCTCAATACACCGCCAGAACGGACAAACTTCCAGTATATCCTGTGATTTCAATCACGGCGTCCGTTGCGGCATTGAAGCCTGAAACACCATCGTTGA
>JBMSQQ010000052.1:0-24095 GCA_049423385.1 Silvanigrellaceae bacterium
TCCCAATATTCATCTGGCCTGGATATTCTCGCCGGTCAAGAACAGTGACCGCTATCTTCAGACAGTGTCTCTCCCGATTCGTTTCATACCTGAACGGTACTTTGCCCGGGGACCGCTGCGCGAACTCGAGAACATTCTTGCGACAGACCTCGCCTACGATGCAAACAACCCCGATTTTTCATTCAATCTGAACAACAAAAATGAAATGATACCGATTCTTTCCTGGTGGGGGAAACTCGAAAACGATGTCGTTTTGCTGGTTCAAGTCATCACTCCCCAATTCAGGCAAACCCGTGGCAACGTGATCAAGAACAGCGATGGCACAGCGATTGGTACAGGTTTCAAACCATCAATGGCCGTCATTCCTCCACGACCTTTCAATCGGATCATGTTTTTCACTGCGGCGCCAACCCAAACCGAGAAGAGTATCGTGATTTTATCAAACCGCTCCGAATCAGCAGACATTGCCAAGGAATCCAATCTCTACTCTTGCCTGTTTTAAGGAGCTTTGCGGAATTGCTTCCTGAACGAAACATAACCTACAGACATCTGGCAGCGGAATTCGACTCCGAAGATTCAGCGATGGTTCGTGAGGCCATCCGCTTCCTTAAAACATCGAAGCCGGACGATTTTGAATCAGCAGCCCGTTGGTTTGGCTACTTTCAGGAACTTTCGGATGCAGTCAACGAAGCTCAAACAAGACTTGACCTGTTGATTTCGCTCAACAACCAAAATGCTGAATACGTTGAACGGGTGCAGAAATTTGAGCGGGATATTCTTGCTCAACTCATCGAAGCGCGTGCAGAACTCATGGACATATATCTCGCTTCCAGCTGGCGTGGTTCGATGCATCCTGATGACCGCGGAAAAATCCACTCGGAAATTCTCCTGCGCAGAAAATTCGCCTCCGTCGATTTGGGACCATTGCAGATTGAAGAGAACCAGTTGGTGAGGGACTTCAAGAATTTTTCTGCAAACACCACTTGCCTCTATTTCGGCAGACAAACTCCCATTGGAATTGTGATTGGAAAATTGAATGATCCACGCCCGGAAATTCGAAAGGAAGCATTCTATTCCCACTGGCGGTGCATCAAGGAATCCCAGGAATGGCTGGAAGACCTTTTTACGCGCCTCCTGAAGAATAGAATACAGCAGGCCAAAGTCTCTGGAGCGTCATCCTATATTGAATTGTGTTTTTCCGACCTCGGCAGATTCGACTATACGGCCGCAGACTGTTCCACGTTCCGCAAAAGCATCATGAATGAAATAACTCCGCTTGTTCGCAATCTTCAGAGCCGACAACTCCTGAGTCTTGGCACCCCCACATTGAAGCCGTGGGATATGAATATCTGGCCACGCTTTATTCCCAACGAACCTCCAGCCCAGGGAGATGTTGGCGAAATCATCAATGCCGCGGGACGCATCGTGGAGAAAATACATCCCGGATTTGGAGTTTTTTATCGCAAGCTGATTGAGCGGAAATGCATTGACGTTCACCCCCGCAACCACAAATCGCCCGGCGCTTTTTGCGTCGTCCTTCCCGAATCAGGCACACCGTTTATTTTTGGAAACTTTGCCGGGCACTTCCGCGATGCATTCACTCTCCTTCATGAATTTGGACACGCCTTGCATGGTTCCTCGTCGTTGCAGATCCGGAACACACTCCTGCGTCACCCGGGACTGGAATTTTGTGAAGTTGCTTCCATGGGAATGGAGTTTCTCGCACAGCCCTTTCTGAATGAATTCTGGCCAAGAACTGGCGATTCCGCGCGTGCCTGGGGACTGCATTGTTTCAATGCTCTTCAGTTTTGGCCTTTCATGGCCATGCTGGATGAGTGGCAACACACCGTCTATGCGCAGGAGCTTTTGGATCCGGACGACCGGAATGCTCTTTGGAAAGAACTCAATTCACGCTACCGACCCGGTGTCGATTGGACAGACGCAGAAGAATTTGAAGAACTGGGCTGGATCAGCCGTCCACACCCCATGACATCGCCGTTTTATTACATCGATTATGGCATTGCCCAATTGGGAGCGGTGGAACTTTGGATGAAGAGCGGGTCATCTTACCCCAAGGCAGTGCAGAACTACATTGATGGACTGAGTCTGGGCGCCCAGCGCACCCTGCCGCAGTTGTTTGAAGCGACGGAATTGAAATTCGATTTCTCACAAAAATGGGTGGGCACGCTGGGTCGGGTCTTGTTCGACGAAATCGAGAGTCTGCTCTGAGTTTTTCACAATAAAAAAAGGACCCCTGGAAGGGTCCCTCTTTGATTGAATGCATTCCGAAGAATTACTTGCGGATGTTCAATGCGCCGATCAAGGTCGTGTAACGGCCTTCATCCTTGCTGCGCAGGTAATCCAACAAGCAGCGACGTTGACTCACGAGCTTGAGCAGACCGCGGCGACCTGCGAAATCTTTTTTGTGGACCTTGAAATGTTCGGTCAGCATGTTGATGCGCTCGGTCAGAAGAGCAACCTGAACTTCGGTCGAACCCGTGTCTTTTGCGTGGCGCTTGTACTTGCCGATGATCTCTTCGCGTTGCTGAGTGGTCTGTTGCATGATAGGTCTCCTTGCATGCTTTTGCGCGGAAATTCCGCTTTTGTTAATGGGTCAAAACCAGACGAGGGACGGCTGACCAAAGCCTTGTCCGCAAAACCAGTCATGACCTCTCCGACGCGATGGGCTAACACCCCCTCCACAGAAAGGCAAGTTGGAAAATGCTGCCGTTATCAACCTCGCCCCGATGCAGACTTCCCCAGGGATTTGGCCTGGGCGGGCACATTCCAACATCGGTTTTCAATGCCGCGGATTCTTTCAGCCAAATTGAATTGGGCTTCCCTGACGGCGCCAACAGTTCCGAATTATTGATGTTGAAGGCCATCATCGAATCGATGCGAGGAGCCGGGGAAACAATTCCAAATCCGGCCGTGGGCTGCCTTGTGACCCAAAACGGCAAAATTGTCGCACGCGGTGCCACGGAAAAGCTTGGAGGTCGTCATGCCGAGCGGGTTGCTTTCGACAATGCCAAGGAAAATCGGATAAGTACGTCTGGATCGGACGTCTATGTGACGCTTGAGCCGTGTTCACACCACGGCAGGCAGCCACCCTGTTGTGATCTTTTCAAGGGCGCCGGGGTACGGCAACTCTTCGTGTCCATTCCGGATCCCAATCCGGCCGTGAATGGACGTGGCCTTTCATTTGTCAAAAACGAAGTCGAGAGCCTGCACGTTGGACTTGGCAGAGCGGCCGCAACCGCTTGGCATCTGCCTTTTCTTTGCCAACAACGGCTTTCAAGACCTCTTGTCGTGGGCAAGTGGGCGCAAACCCTGGATGGAGCCCTGGCTGATACATCGGGTGAGTCGAAATGGATCACCGGGCCCATGGCCCGCGCCTATGGGCATTGGCTCCGCCTCAAATACGATGTGACCGCCATTGGTCTCACAACACTGCTCAACGATCAGCCATCGCTGAATGTCAGGGACTGTTGGCGTCCCAACAATCGACAACCCAACGTCTGCATCATTGATGCCTTGGGAGAGGCGTCACTGGATGAATCAAGGCTTTTGACGGGTCTCGTCCGAATCCAGAACGCTGCCTCGAACCGAAAGGTCGCGCTCGCAACCACCGTGGAAAACCGGAGCCGCCTGCTCGGAAGGCTACCGAATTCGATTGATATTTTGGACTTGCCCGACGCGAGTAACGAATCGGGTCCGCTCTCGCACGCACACGCCATCCACCAGTTCTGGAATTCCCGACAAATGCAGGAATGGCTCGGTCGACCTGCACAGAGCATCTTTATTGAGGGAGGTGCGAAACTGCTTTCGTCCATGCTCGAAATTAACGCATTGGATGTGATGCATGTTTTCGTTGCACCCATGCTGCTTGCCGGACAAGGAAGGCGCATCGGGCGCGAAAATGACCCCTCACCAAAGCTTTCGGACGCGGCGCATTTTGACGTTCTCTCCACGTTCGCCCTTGGCAATGATATGCTTGTTGAACTGGCTGCCAAGCACACAGTGACAGAGTTCTTTTCCGAAGGATGAACGCAGACAATGTCGGAAACAACGCCGCATAGCGAAATTCCAATCCCACAGGGCGCCGCATTGTTGATCCCGGAAGCACAGTCTGTTGCGCCTTTCAAAACCGACAAACTTACACCACTGCTTTTGAGATTCTTGAACAGACTCAAACAAACAGGAAAATCGGTCCACACAATCTCGGCTTATCGCAACGACCTCTCAACTTTTTGCCAATTCCTGATTGAGGAATGCATCGACCCGAGAGATTTTCAGTCGCGTTTCCAGGACCGATGGACTCATTATCTTGTGACTCACGGCCGAAAATCACCTGCGAGTATCCGAAGGGCCTTGATGAGCGCCCGGACTTTTCTACATTTCCTGATCAAGGAAAAAATCATCGAACGATCACCACTGCTCGAAGCGAAATCACCAAAACAACCTGCACACGAACTCTTGGTTGTAAAATCCGAGCACTACCACACGCTTGTCAATCGCCTCTCTTCAAGCGCAAGGTCAGGTGATCCCAAGGCCATCCGCGACCTCGCACTTATTCAACTTCTCGGCGAATGCGGACTCAAGGCATCGGAAGCGGCGCAAATCAAGTGGTGTGACATTCTGGTCGAAGGACAACCATCAGATGAAGGCTGCAACGTCACAATAAGAATTGCCGGGCAGAACGAACGCATGGTGAAAGGCGATTCGGGTATCGCAAAGACACTCTCCGATTTGCGTTCAGCCCGAATTCATCTGTCGCTCAGCGCAGAACCCCAAGACAAACTCTTCTTCGGTTTTTTGAACGTCAGTCGAAGATTGAAGTCAGGCGGCCTGCACCGGCATGGTGTGAAATTTGTCATCTATGAAGTTTGCGAAGAAATTATCGGAGTCCCTTACAACTCGGAAAGCCTGCGCAATCACGCCATCATGCGCTGGCTCGACATGGGTCTGAGCAGCCAACAAGTTGCACAGCTGGCGGGATATTCTTCATTGAATTCACTGGAACGGTTCCGCACCAAGGCGGGAAACAACCGTCGGCCAATGCGCAAAACAAGAAAAACGGGCATTGAAGGAAACAATTCCAAATGAGCGAAATCATCGGGCATTGTGAAATTCTGGAATTGGTCGGCTCAGGTGGACTGGGAGAAGTTTATCGGGCCAAATACGTCAAGACAGGCAACATCGTTGCGCTCAAGCGTCTGCACGAAAAGTATCAGACAAACCCGAAATTGCTGGGTTTGTTCCACAAGGAAATCCTGATGCACGCGCAGGTTTCGCACAAGCATTGCGTGAAGTTCATTGAAGCAGACCTGACGCCACCGAATGCACATATCGTCACAGAGTTCATCGAAGGTATCAATTGCCATTACCTTGTGAAAAAGGTTGGACCACTTCCACCCCTGGTGGCTTGCAGCATCACTCTGGATTTGCTCCAGGGACTCGATCACATTCACTGTCTCGACATGATTCACTCGGACCTCACACCTGCAAACATCCTGCTCGAAGTCACCGGTCGCACGGTGCTCGCGGACTTTGGCCTCAGCTGCAATCAGGAAGTTGAAGACTACGAAGGGATGACAGTTGGTACTCCTGGCTATCAGGCACCCGAGAGATTGCAGCACGAACCGATGACGCCACTGGCCGACATTTACAATGCAGGGATCATCCTGCACGAGCTTCTCACAGGCGATCGAATTTTCCCGAATCCCGATCCAAAAGATGTGATGGCTCGAATGAAGAACTTGCCAAACAAGATTCACACCAGTGGTGACGCAAAGGTTGACGAATACATTCAAAAAATGCTCAAAACTGCGCTTCATCTGAACCCGCAAAAACGTTTCCCCTCTGCGCGAGATTTCATGTTTGCCCTGTATCAGGTGCTCAAGGCATACGACATCCGCTACACGAGAAGAGCAATTTTGCAGTGGATGGCAGACGTGAGAATCACGAAAAACAAACCCGTCGAACCCAAGCAAACCATCTACATCAGATGAAATCGCCTCACACCGGAAAACGAATTGTTTCCCTGGTTCCGAGCCTGACGGAAACACTTTGCCGTTTTGGATTGATCGATTCAGTGGTGGCCTGCACCAGCTTTTGCGTTGAGCCACGTGAACTGCGTTCGAAGGTGCCCTCAGTGGGCGGAACAAAAGACCCCCGCATGGAAGAAATCATTGCGCTGAAACCAACCCATGTTGTCGTCAACAGCGAAGAAAACACAACAAAATTCATCGATCAATTGAACGTTGAAAAAGACAAGTCTGGATTTGAGGTTCTGGAAACATTCATCGAGAAGCCGGAAGACAATTTCGCGCTTGTCACCTTATTGGGAAAAACCTTCGACTTTAGTCATGAAGCAAAAGTCTGGGTGGAACACCAAAAAAATTCCTTGCTCGATCTCAGAGAAAATTCAAAAAATCTCAGCCCATTCCTTTACAGCTATTTTATATGGATGAATCCATGGATGGTTGCAGGCGATCGAACCTACATCGCTTCAACACTCGCACTTGTTGGGGGAACAAACACGATTTCGACATCCAGCAATCTGGACGAGCGCTATCCTGCAATCGAAGCAAGGGATGACCGATTGTCGAATGCGAATGTTCTTCTGTTTTCATCTGAACCATATCCATTCAAAAATCGGCATATTGAAGAATTTCGTCGTCAGTCTGAATTAAAGCAGCCAATGCTCAAAGTTGATGGACAAGCGCTGAGTTGGTATGGCAGCCGATTTGAACAAACCTTGCAGTACCTCGGGAGGCTCCGTGAAGAAATTCAAAAATCGCTGGATTAAAACTTCGGCATTCATTGCTTTTGCAGGAATGGCTGCGGTCCTTTCCCAGCACCTCGCTGCCTCGTCGGGCACTGCAACAACACCATCCGCCTCAATTTCTGCTCCGGTTGCGGCAACAATCGTGGGTCAGTCCAAAGATTCTGTAGCAGCCGCTGCAAACACTCCCACGTATACGGTCGTTTCCTGCAATGACGGTGACACCTGTCGCCTGAAAGCAACTGACAACACTCAAATCAAAGTCCGGCTTGTTGGTATCGACGCACCCGAGACGGGAAAAAAGAGCAAAAGAAAGCAAAAGGAAGGACAGGCGGGAGGAATTGAGGCCAAGGAGTTTCTCAACCAGCTTGTTGTTGGAAAAACCGTCACTCTGCGCAGCTATGGCGCAGACCCCTATGGACGCAACCTTGCCGAAATCATCATCGACAATGAACCTGCGAATCTGAAAATGGTCTCTGAAGGCATGGCGGAAGTTTATCGCGGCAAGCCGCCGAAGGGATTTAATCTTCAGCCCTACCTCACAGCTCAGGAAGAGGCCGTCAGGAGCAAAAAGGGAATCTGGAAAAACGATCAATATGAAAGCCCAAAAGATTTTCGCAAACGCATGAAAAATTGAGGAAGCTCATTCCGTTTCGGCAGTGCCTTTTTTTTCACTCGCTTTGGCCGCGAAAAATGCAACGACGTTTTCAGCGACAGCAGAAGGCAATCCCGCACGTTCCATCAGTTCGGACGAACTTGCCTTGGAAATATTTTCGATACTCTTGAATTCCAGCAAAAGGGCCTTGCGACGTTTGGGCCCAAGACCAGAAATCTCGGTCAACAAACTGCGCAGACTCTTGCCGTCGCGCTTCTTTCTATGAAAGCTGATGGCAAATCTGTGGGCTTCATTTCGCACCTGGGTAATGAGCTGAAATTCAGGGCTGCCAACCTCGAGAATTTTTGTTTCGGGCGACTTCTCAGGATTCAACTCCGCGTTTTCGTTTCGCCGCGGCAAAACCAACCGTTCATTGCTCGCACGAAGGTTTTTGGATCGAAATTCGCTACGGGTTCTGGATTTGGCAATTCCAACGAGCGGTACAGAGTCCAGTCCCAAACTCTTCAGAATCCAGGCCACCTCACGCACTTGCGGTTCTCCGCCATCCACCAACAACAGGTCAGGAATTTCGTGCCGACGCTCCTCGCGGAAGCGTCGGCGAATCACTTCCCGCAGACTCGCAAAGTCATCTTGGCCAACAACATCTCTGATGGTGTACTTGCGGTATTCGTTTTTTGCGGGAAGTCCTTGCCTGAATACAACTCCCGAAGCGACTGTCGAACCACCTTGGAATGTCGAAATGTCGTAGCATTCAATCCAGTTGGGCAACTTTGGCAGTGCCAAGAATTCCTGCACGCCCGACATTCTTCGTTGAGCTGCATCATCGGCATTGATGCTCTCCTGCAGTTTTGTCTTTGCATTCTCCGAAACCATCTCACACAGGCCCGAAAAAGCATCCAAAAACATTTTCTTGTGCGTGCCTTTCATCTTCTTCGCAATTGCTGGACTTCGGCTGAAGCTCAAATGAATTTCTTTTGCCGAACGATTCTGTCTTTGCCCTTGATCAGTTTCCATTGCAGTCAGAAGAAGGCTCAGCCGCTCTCGCTTTTCAGTGGTGAGAAAATCATCCCCGGTCGGCAAGAAAACCTGCGCCGGGATCTCGTGAGTGGCATAGAACTGGCCGACGACCTGAAAGACAAACTCACTTTTTGCTTCCACGTCGATTCGCGCGGGTTGACTTTTGTCATCGAGTGAAAGATCGACAACTCGCTCGAGTCCGTCGCGAATAACGTGTGCATTTCCGCCAATCAGCTTTCCGTCGCGCACCACCGCAAAATAAACTGCCACCGCGCTGCTGCTCCAGGCAAAATCGATCACATCGGCATCAAACCCGGGTAAAAGGGTGACGCTCTGTTGCTGAGCCAACTTTTCGAGTGCCCGCAGCTGATCCCTGAGCATGGCAGCTTTCTCGTAATTCATTGCGTGCGCCGCGATCTGCATGTCGACCTTCAACTTCTGAGCGAGCTCTTGGCTCTTCCCCGCCAAAAGCGAAAGCACACGCTCGACGAGGTCGCTGTAAACCGCCTTTTCAACGGGCAATTTACAGGGTCCCAGACAGCGCTTGATGGAATGGTAATTGCACGGACGGGTGACAGTCCTGAAGACGTTGGGTGTACATTTCACGAGTGGAAAGAAGCGTTGGACGACGCTCTGGGTCGCCTGCAATTCCGCAGCATTGGAATATGGCCCAAAATAGGCACCTCCATCGCTCTTTCTGCGGCGGGTTTGAATGACACGAGGCCATTCCTCCTCGAGGGTCACCTTCAGATAGGGGTAGGTTTTGTCGTCACGCAGGAGGATGTTGTAGGGAGGCCTGTGGTGCTTGATCAGGTTGTTTTCCAGCAACAAGGACTCGTTCTCATTGTCCACAACGATAAACTCGAAATCCTGAATCCTTGCCACCAGCGCCCGGGTTTTCGGAGTATGACGCTCCAACCCTGTGAAATAACTTCTTAACCTGTTTTGAAGATTTTTTGCCTTACCAACATACAAAACTTTCCCCTCGGACGATTTGTGGATATAGACTCCTGGAAGATGAGGGACGTTGGCCAGCCTCTGCCTGAGGGCAGCCAATCGCTGATCCGTGGTCCGGTGTGGTTCAACCATACCGCTCTGTTCCTTTCGCCCTGTCACGTCACCACCAAGGAGAGACTCTGGTGAGTCAATACTCTCAACTCCATCTGACAAACGACTCGTTCATTTATGCTTGCCAATCGGAATTCGCAGCACGCACGAAAAAAGACGGTTCGTTCAATTCTCATCTTCGCTACGAAGAATTCCTGACCGGAAATTTCCAGCGGCCAGAAAATCCAACGATGAAGGATTTTTCGCAAGTCGTTCTGGCCATTGCGCGCCACCACAGCCAGGCGACTCCCCAGTTTCGCAGACACGAGCCAATTAATCTAGAAACTGTTTCCTATTTCACCTGTGCAATTGCCACACTGTTCGCTGACCTCGAATCAGCGTGCCGTGAATTTTTCGGAACCGGTCTGCCCATCATTCCAGAAAATCCGCCCGAATATTCCACCGAAGCCCCTTTTGCCAATGCGCTTCTGAATGCCCGTTCGGCCTGGTTGGCTCAACCCGCATCCGATGCCGCAGACAGCGACGCCTTCGCAGCATTTCCGCGGAGCGAATTTCCATCTGTCACGACGGAACTTCAGGCTCAAACATGGTCGTGTGAAATTTGGGATCTGCTTGCCGATGCTTTGTTTGCTTCGCTGGGCGACTATGCAGACGCTGCCATGGGATTCGCGTATTGGAAGTACCAGCAATCACCCGAACGAGCTGCAATCGATTGGCGCATTCGTCCACCCGTGGGCGAAGCATATGCCAAAGCATTCAAGCCACTGCTGAGAAGTGCACGTGGAGATCGCGGCGACAGAGGCGATCGCGGAGGCCGACCCGACCGTGGTGATCGCGGCGACAGAGGCGATCGCGGTGGACGTCCCGACCGTGGTGATCGCGGCGACAGAGGCGATCGTGGTGGCCGTCCCGACCGGGGAGAACGTGGCGACAGAGGCGAACGTCGGCCTCATCACGCCGAACGTGCTGCCCAGCCTGGTCACACCGAACGTCCGGACAACAGGGAATTCGAACGCAAGGCCGAAACCGAGTCGCAACCTGGCTCAGCTGAGCGCCAAGAACGAGCACCAAGAGAACACAAGCCGCGCGAGTCGCGACACGAAAATCCTCGCCGCGGAGGTGGAGACCGCAACAGATCCGATCGACCACAACGCGGTTCAGGTGGCCAGCCGGGAGCCGGCCAGTCGAGCGAACAGCAGTTGTTTGAAGCGCTGGAGGAAGTTCGCGTGGCAGCTGCTTCGCTGAAGCAGAACCCAGGTCAGGGTGAAGTTCAACTCAAGCCGAACAACAGCTTTATCCGCCGCCAACAGCACAGCCTCGCGGTCGAAATGGGTTTCGACACAGAAAGTCGCGGTGAAGGCAAGGATCGCGGCGTCGTTCTGCGGATGACTCAAGGTTGAGAATCGGCGAGTGATCAAAAAAAAGCAGGCGCGATGAATCAGTCTCGCGCCTGCTTTTTTTTGCGTGCATGTCGTCAAACATGCTTCATCGATTCAACCTGATTGGGGAAAATCACCACTCCCCACAGAACACATTTTTCTTTGATTCAAAAAGCCAAATTGAAAAATTGATGGCGAACGCCTCCAGATGTTTACCCATCTGGTTGCTCATGGTTAGCATGCTTCTTTCAAAAAACCAGAGGAACGCAGATTCGCATCTCCAGGACTGGTCGCGCCTCGAATTCTTTCAACAAATCAGGGAGCGAAGCATCGATTTCGCAGACCGCGATCCCGAAATTGCCGAACTGAGATTGAACTTTCTCTCAAACACGAAAATCAAAAATGAAAATCTCATGAATGAATTCCGCGAAGCGGGATTGTCCCACCTCTTGGCGCTTTCGGGTGGGCAAACAGGGCCGGCAGCAACGGTCATTTGCCACACCTTGGTCGTTGTTGTCTGCCTTCTGCTCAGGGGGCTCTTCCCGCGCCTCAATGCCAGGTGTTTTCTCAATGCCTTGCGTCTCTTCTCACTCCTCGTGCAATCGACGATTTTGCTTTTCCTCGTCGGACTTTACCAGAGCACAGGAGCACTCACTCGAAGCCTTGCAAGCCAGATGACTCGTGGAGCTCTTGCACTCTCGGTGCTCAAAAGCAGCGGCGACAGCAAGGGTGTCAAATGGCTCTCCACATTTTCAATCTGTTCACCCTGGTTGCTGAGTTGGCTGTGGCATCAAAATCCCGCATACGACCTTTCCTTCATTTTGTCGCTGATGGGAGGTCTCACAGCCAGTCTTCAATTTCATCTGGTCAGCAGGCTCATCGAATTCAAAAAGCCCGAACAGAAAAAGAACAGTATTCTGGAAACCAAACTGCATTATATTTTGAACCATCGACTCGTGGGCTGCTGTCTTCATTGGACAATGACAACTGCAATGACAAGTGCAGCAATGACATTCATGACATTGCCCTTGTGGCCCGCAGGTCATCTTCCCGACAAAATTTTCGCAAATCTTCTGGCGGGTCCGTGCGTGTTGTTTATCGTGACTCCCGCTTCTCTTGCTGTTTGTCTGGGTGTTCTCATTGAGTCGAATTCATGGACGCTACTTTCCCAAAAGTTCCTTTCATTCGGACTCCACCTTTTGCGCGAGATCGCACGCGCATTCTCGACAGGACCGCAATTCGGTGAACTGATGAATAACAATGGGCCGAATCTTGAAGTGCAAATGTTCGTCGAATTTCAACCCACACTGATCATGGTCGCCGAAATTGCGGTTCTCTATTTTTGCCTGGAGGTTGTCCGGGAAAAAGGAAGGGGTGCCGGCCCAAAAGGCAGAGTGTGGCAGACTCAACCCACTGAAAGACGGAGCCCTGACTCACACCCCCTCGAGAGAATCAGCTAAAATTCCGATAAGATGCCAAACTAGGGGGGCGAGGATGCAAATTAATAGAAAATTGAGTCTTTTTGCAGTCTTGTCGTTGCTCATTTTGCCAATGGCAGCACTTTCAGCGCCCAAGAACAGCTCCGGAGGCCGAAAAGGCCTGGAAGACAGCAAATCAGTGAAATACAAATCAAAAACCGAAGTGAACTTTGATGACGCAACAATCGAAGGTTCAGTGCGGACACCCTTTGGCCAGGGCATCAGCTCACGAGACCAAAAGTTCAGCCGGAACTTCATCAATGTGCGCAAAAACTTCCACGACCAAATGCTTCTCAGCACGGGCGGCATTTCACCGTAACCCCATCTGTCATTGTCCCAAAAGCTCCTGCAACCGATCCTCGTTGAGAATCGGAATCCCGAGCTTTTTGGCCTGAACATATTTCGATGAACCAGATTCCTCGTTGCACACAAGATAGTGGGTTTTCGAGGTCACAGATGAAGCCACCTTGGCGCCCACCCGTTCCAGCTTGCGCGCATAGATTTCTCGAGGTTGAGACAACGCTCCGGTGATACAAACCGTCTTTCCGGTCAGAGGATGATCAGCGAGATGCGCTCTTTCTTGTGCAGTGGTGTCTGGCTCGACGTTCACAAGTGTGAGCAGTTCGTCAATCCACGCTCGTCGTCCCTGCAACGATTCAACAAAGTCGCTGGCTGACTTTTCTGCCCAACCTTTCTCACCTGCAAGATCCTCGGCGGAAGCTGCCAGCACTTTCTCAAGAGTTGAATACTTGGCCGCGACCTCTCGACATTTCACCAAGCCACCGCGCTTGAGCCCAAGTGCCGCAAGAAATATTGCAAGCGGAATATTTTTTTTCTGCTGAATTGAGGCAATCAAATTCTCAGCAGAGCGACGTGCAAATCCATCGAGCGACTGCGCATCTTCAATACGAAGCCGAAAGAAGTCGGCTGGCGACTTGAGCAATCCAGCTTCACGCAACTTAGAAACGGTGCGCTCCGACAGACCAAGAATTTCAAGCGTCTGGGCAAAATACAAAAAACTCTCTTGATCCTTGGTTGGACATGAAAGATTTGGCTGCGAACAGAAAAGATCCGGGCCAGATGAAGTCAGCGGGTATCCGCAAGGACATTCGACAGGCATCTCGTAGGGTGTTGCAGAGGGTTTTTCGAGTCCAATGATAGATGGAATCACCTCACCGCTTCGAGTGATCCTGACATGAGCTCCCGGAGCATATCCTCCAACCCGAATAAACTCGGCGTTGTGCAGCGTTGCAAAGGAAATCTGCGCGCCTGAAAGTTGAACAGGTCGCACCTGCGCCCGAAAAGTGACCTTTCCGCTGCGGCCTATGCTTGTTTCGATGGCTAGAATTTCAGTGATTGCACTTTCACTCTCCTGCTTGAAAGCAATGCTTCCGCGCGGATGATGACTGGTTGTTCCAAGTGCTTCAAAAAGAATTTCATCATTGATTCGCAGCACCAATCCATCGATTTGATGATCCCTGGTCCTCGCAAAACATTCCGCCACGAAGCTTTGAACGTCTCCATTCAACACGTCGTTGCCAACAATTCGAGTGGTGGACTCGGGCAAACCGGTGTCGAAGCAGAGACTCTGAAGAAATTTGAGCTTGCCGAAATATTTTTCAAGTTGCATTGCCGGTTGGACTTTTGCCACCTCGGATGCAGTCAATGGTGCATCCGATCCGTTTGCCACAGGAGTTCTGAATACAAGAAAATCATACGCCCGGAATCGCAAGACATTGAGCACATCAATGGCTTCATCAACCTCTTTTCTTCCAAATGTTCCAGGAACCGCATTTCTGTAACTGTCGAATCTTTCCGAAAAGGGTTGGAATTCGTTGATTGGAAAATACATTTCGCCGCGCACTTCAAGGCGCATACCCGACCATGCTTCAGCGAGTTTCAATTGCTTTGGAAGGCTGAGCACATGCATCACGTGTGCACTGACATCCTCACCCATCGTTCCATTCCCTCGGGTGCTGGCGCGCGTCAACCGGCCTTCGTGATCGAATTCCAAAGACATTGCCATGCCATCGACCTTGTCACTGACAACCAACTCACGCCCATCTGCGAAGGAAATGATGTCGGCTGAATCGTATGTTTTAGCGAGCGACAACATGGGTGGACGATGCGGGACTTTTTGGCTGGAATCTCTGAGTTTGTAGCCAACAAAACTCAAGGCAGGGTGATTCGGAGCCAAGGTGCGAAGTTCATTTTCCATCGCGTCATAGGCTTCGTCGCTGATGGCAGCTCTGCCAAGATAATAAAGTTCTTTGTATAGCAGAATTTGTGATGCCAATCGCTCGATTTTGGCCTGGGCAGATGAATTCAATGACGACTGTTCCATGGTTCCGGCTCACCTCTGTCAATGGGACACAGATTGAACCGAAACACACTGGCTATCAACTTCGAGACTTGCCTTTTTTAGGGTCTGCCGCCATTGAAAGCATCAGCATTGAGCACGATGCGACGTTTGCGGCCCGCCTGACCCAGGGCACCATGGTCCCAACCTGAATACTTGAGCCGCGCCTTTGAACCATCCTGAACAAAAATCTCGGCACGACGGTTGAACTTGATTTCTACCTTTCCTGCCTCGTGCTTGCCCGAAAAGATGCGTTGGCCATCTGCAGTGACTTGAATCTCAATCGGTTCAGACAAGGTCAGTGTCGCTGCATTTGAACCTGTCGTCTGAACTTTTGTTGTCGGTTTTGCGGGTGCATTTTCAGCGGCATCGACAGTGGCCGGTTCAGCTTCTGAGGCATCTGCACTTCCCTCAGAAGGTGCCGTTGTGGTTGCCGTATTGGATTCTTGCTGCACTGCCGCGTTTTCCGGTTTCGATTCGACCTTGGCTGGTTCACTTTGAGCTGAAGCATCTGGCTGCACAACCGGGTTGACCGCTCCTGCAACAGCGGTTGATGCAGTCGTTTCCGACACTGATTTTGCAGCATCTGGAGCAGTTTCCGATGCGCTGGCGCCAGCTTTTTCTTCAGTGGACGACGCGCCATCCGAGGCCGGATTTTGCGCACCTTCAGCATTGACTGTGTTGCCATTGTTATCGGTATTTGTTGTTTGCGTGCCCTCCTGAAGGGCAAGGCGTCCCACCACGAATACCAACACGCATGCGGCCATCAGGCCCACCGCAATGCTGAGGCCTCGTGAACCGACAGATTTGGAAACTTCACCCTGCGCTTCCTCCACAACCTCAGCAGGCTGGGTGTGGCTCTTCAAATACTGCTCAGCAGCAGAGACTCCAACCGAATCCTTTGATTCTGTCGATTCAAGAACTGCTGTTCCTTCCACGTGAGCTGCGGCGGTCTCTTGTACCTGTGATTTGACTTCAGCCACAGTTTCAACCACTGGCTCTATAATCTCATTGGACACAGGTGGATTGGAAGCAGACGAGCCAGTTTGCCTGTCGTCGCGCTCGAATTTTCCACCCCTGCTTTTCTTGTTCTTTTTATTCGAGTTCTGATTGCTCCTGTTGTTGTCGATATTCTGGGTCGACACAGTTTCAGTCTGGTGAACAACGTCGGTGGGGAGTACAACGGTTTCTGTCTTGTGTTCGACCGCAACTGCCACTGATGTTTGTTCGACTGCAGCAGCTTCCAATGCTTGTTCAACCACCGCTTGAACAACTGGCTCTGCAACAAGGGTGCTTTCCGCCTTGGGAGTGTTGGTGAAAACCTCCACTTTTGGAGTCTCTGCAGCGCGCAAATCGTCTACCGCCAAGGCAGCCATGATCGGAGCTTCTTCGTGCAAATTCGAATTTGAAACCGATTGTGCCGCAACCGTGGCCCGCTCTTTTACCGTGACCACTGGCGTTGGTGCCGTTGAAATCGGCCTGATGTTTTGTGGCTGAGGACGATCATCGATGCTGTCGAGAGTGATTCCCAGAATGCTTGCAACATCGGGAGTCACCACGTCGAGCGGCTCCTCCTCCGGTGTCGATTCAATCATCCGGTGCATTGTGGTTGGCGGAACCGAGGTCACCCGGGATGCTGCTTGATGGGATTCTGTCGGTCGGACATTCCTTGTGCCGCTTGTCATGGTGCTGGTTTTGACAGGCTGCTCTGAAGTTCGCGCAGAAACGACAGGATTTGCAGATGGGTCGAGGGTAGCGCGAACCACCGGTATGTCGCGGTCGGAAGCAGTTTCTTTTTTGTTGCCACCCAACTGATACGGAGCTTGCGCATCCTGCTCGGCTGGCATCACCGTTTGGTTTGCGGCCTGATCGAGCTCTGGAACCGACACGGCCAGTTCACGTGCATAAATTCTCACGAGTCCGCGTCCGTTCAATCCGGGTGGCAGTTCATTCCATTCACCATCCTCGATGGCAACGAGGTAATGCTCGCGAACCTTGATTTTGGCCGACAAGGCAGATGTACTGCGTCCAATCGACTCGCGCGCCCTTCGCAGCCGCGCACCGACCTGTTGGGCAATATCAGATGTCACTCCCAGTGTTGTCCGATTTCCTGATGTTTCCATCCCTGTTCCCATCACGTGTCGTTAACCTTTCGCGTTATCTTGAAATTTGTTTGCGCAAAGCGAGCGCCTTCTTTTCAATGGCTGCATCGGGCTTTGCTTTCAAAATTGTGTCCAACTGATTCAGGGCTTGTTTTTTGTCACCGAGTCGATGAGCGACGGCGGCAAGTTCCAACTGCGGCTCAAGGCAACCCGGACAAAAATCAACGGCCCGCTGAAAAGATGCCCGTGCTTCCTGCAATCGTCCAGTCGTCATCTGACATTTTCCGATATTAAAATAGGGCGCGGAGTAGGTAGGGTCGATATCGATGGCCGCACGAAATTCAGGAATGGCGCGATCACAGCGCTTTTCTTCGAGCCAGGTCAGGCCCATGTTCAAATGCACCCGCTCCATGAACTCATATTTACCGCGCTTGAAAATTTCGCCCAACGAAACACGAGCGTCCTTTTGTCGACCCAGAAGTATTTGCGTGTATGCAACGTTCAGTCGGGCAGCATCGTTGGCCGGCTCGATGCGCAGCACATTGGCGAAGCTCTTCAGCGCGCCTTCGGGGTTGTTGAGTCCCAACAAAGAGATACCCAGCAGCATGTGGACTTCCGAAGAAGCCGTTTCGGATTTCGATCTCTGCAAAAGGAACTGAACGGCACGTTGATACTCGCCTTGCCCCACCATTTGCCGAGCAAGCTCAAGACTTGCTTGTTGGTTTCTGCTTTCGGGCGTGTCGGTGCCGGTGCTCGCACATGCCGTCGCAAGCACCAATAACGCTATGGCAGTTGAAGCAATCCATTTCATAAAACGACCCATCACACCTGAGACATCGTTCCACGTTCCGACGACAACACCTGTCTGGGCTTTCCAGCGATATCGCTTGGGCCCACGAGACCATCTTTAACCATGCGATCCATGAGCCGCGCTGCCTTGTTGTAACCAATGCGGAAATTTCGCTGAAGGCTCGATGTACTCACGGTTCCCGAGCTGACGGCAAAATCGATGGCGCGGTCGTAAAGGTCATTCTCGTCCATCTGCGAGGTGTCGCCACCTGCCTCGTCAATTTTTCCTCCCGCACCCGCGTCATTTTTTTGGCTGATTTGCTGAGCATTCCGTTGAACCGCAGCCATGGTGTCGTTGTCGTATTTCGCTGGATAAAGTTCCCGCAGCTTTTCGCTCAATTGATTGATTTCGCGATCGCCAATGTATGCTCCATGACCTCGCACAATCCGACTTGTTCCTGGAGGCAGGAACAACATATCGCCCTTGCCCAACAATCTCTCGGCGCCAATGCTCTCGATGATGGTCCTGCTGTCATGCTTGGATGCAACCTGGAACGAAATGCGACATGGCAGGTTTGCCTTGATGACGCCAGTGATGACGTCAACGCTGGGCCGTTGTGTGGCGAGAATCAAATGAATCCCCGCCGCCCGTGCCTTTTGTGCGAGTCGCTGGATGGAATCTTCGATGTCGCGCGGAGCGGTCATCATCAGGTCACACAGCTCGTCGATGACAACAACAATATAGGGCAGGGGAGCTGGTGTTTCTCCAGCCAGCTGTTCAACAGTGAGACGGTTCGCCTGAACTTCCTGGTTGAAGGCTGCTATGTTTCGCACCGCAGCCCGACGCATCAAGAGATAGCGTCGCTCCATCTCATCAATCGCCCACTTCAGGGCACCCGCTGCCTTGGAAGGATCCGTGACCACAGGCATCAGCAGGTGACCAATTCCGTCGTAGTTCGAAAGCTCGAGCATCTTCGGGTCAACCAGAATAAAACGAACCTGTTCCGGAGAGCGGGACATCATCAAACTGAGCAGCGTGACGTTGATACCCACTGATTTTCCAGAACCCGTTGCGCCGGCAATCAACAGATGCGGCATCCCGCTGAGATCTGCCACGAGTGGAGAGCCATCCACATTTTTACCCAAGGCCATCGGCAAGGGTGTGGTGGTATCGCGGAACTGGCCGTGGCTCATCACATCGCGCAAGGCAACAATCTCGCGAACCGGAGCAGGGACTTCAATACCTATCGTGCTTTTGCCCGGTTGCGGCGCCATGAGGACACTTTGCGCCTTCAAGCCCAGTGCCAAGTCCTCCTGCAAGGAAAGCACCTTGGTCACCTTGATGCCCGATGCTGGCTCGAATTCATGCACATTCACCACGGGCCCGGGCTGACTCTTGACGACACGTCCGGTGACTCCAAAAGTCCCAAGCTTCATCGCCAACAGATGCGCCTGTGCCTCGAGACCCTTTTGAATGGTGAGGCTGTCGCCCTGGGTGGACATTCCCTGTGGAAGAATCTCCATCAGTGCGTCGAACGTCTGCACCGAAACACTCGCATTCGTGGGTTTGTTGTTCTGCTTGAGCATC
Organism: Silvanigrellaceae bacterium; assembly: GCA_049423385.1. Classification (GTDB taxonomy): domain Bacteria; phylum Bdellovibrionota_B; class Oligoflexia; order Silvanigrellales; family Silvanigrellaceae; genus RFOM01. The sequence goes on from JBMSQQ010000052.1 coordinate 19,184, forward strand.
GGTCTCAAGGTTGAGGTCTTCTCGCCAGGCGGCTGGTTGGATTCGGCAATTTTCTGGGCCATGAACAAGGATTCAGTAGCCACTGTTCTTTCCGCAGGCTTGCGCTCAGGCATTGTCACGACAGGCTTGCGTGTCACTTCAAGGACGTTCTCTTCTTCCGATCGCTGAACCTCTTTCACGGAATTTGACTTGGCTTCCCTGGCATCCGTCGTTGAAGCCTCGGCAGCAAGTTCACGGAAACGGCTCCATGGCAAACGACCCAAGAGCCAGACAACCGTGGACACTGGATTCACCCCAAGACACAAAGGCAAACTTGTCAGCAAGCCTGCGGACAAAACAACCCGTGCTCCGGAAATTCCGAAATTGGGAATCAGCGCCGCAAGTGTTTTGCTGCCCAACCAACCCGCAACCGGAAAACCGATTCCAGAAAATGCAATTTCTTCGCGCACCGAACTCAGCAAACCCAAAAGGCACAGTGCAAGCTGGGGATATCCAAAGATGCGCATGACCCAGCGAGGACGCACGCGTGGCCGCTGAAACAGCTGAAGACTGTGAACGAGCGCAATCGCACTGAAGACGTAGGCACCCACTCCAAAAAATTGAATCAGCCATTCAGAGAGATTCGCGCCGAATGCACCCAGGATGTTGAAATAGGTTGAGCCATTGGGCATCTTCGAAGTCAGGACGAGATGAAACGTTGAAGCGTCCTTGGGATTGAACGAATAAACAGACAGGCAAACAACCACCGCAGCCGACAGGGCAACGAGTGCAAAGTAATCGGACACAAAAACAGAATTCTTTTTTGAATCCGAATTCCAATTTAAACTGAAGCGACCCATCGAGCACACCCTCGTCTGGAACAAAGGAGAAGATATGGAGACACTGCCGACAGCCATTCAGGCTCTCGTCTCGGACGCCATGATCGGACTATTGTCACCCTTGGATTCTCTCAGATTCATGCGTTCCAAAAAATCGGTTCTGGTCATGGGACTGGCGCCTTACCTTGTTGCCATTGTCCTGTATGGTGTGCTTGTGGCCCGCTGGGTGATGCCGTTGCTGACCGGATTTCTTATAGAAAAACAGCTGATTCCGGTTGGCTGGAATGGCCTCATCCTGCTCGACATCATCATCTGGATTTTCGCCCTGACCCTGTTTGCCATTTTGGGGCCTGCCTTCGTCAACACGCTTGCCAGTCCTCTCTTTGATGTCGTTGCAGCAAGGACGTACGAACACGTGGGTCGGCAAAAATTGCCGGCTGGTAGCCTGTCCACGGCCGTTCGCAGTTTTTTGGGTGAATGCTCAAAACTGGCAATTTGGCTCATGATCACGATATTTTTGGCATCCATTCCATTTGCTGCAATATTGGGCGGTCCATTCGCGCTCTGGTTCATGGGCTGGACCCAAGTCGACAGAACCCTCAACCTTAAAACCATGCACCTGCGCGAGAGGCTGCTTTTTGGCCTTGAACACGTACCGGCCTGCATTTGCCTTGGAATCTGGGGGCTCATTCCCGGCCTCAACACGCTGTTCACCTTCCTCATGGCCTCTGCGGGTGCCGTCGTTGTTGCAAAAGCTGAGCAACGTAATAATCAATAACGACGCCGATTCCCGGTTTGCAATCGGACAACCCCGCACAAGGAACCACTGGTGCTGCAAAGACTCGGGGCCTATCTGGAGGCCATCAAATTCAGCCACACCATTTTTGCGATGCCGTTCGCGCTGCTTGCAACGGTGCTCGCGTTTCGTGGCGCAACTCCTCCTGCGTCGATTTTGCTTTGGATCATTCTTGCAATGGTCGGCGCACGAACCTGGGCAATGGCGGTCAATCGGGTTGTTGATGCCCACTTTGATTCACAAAATCCCCGCACCGCGCAACGTGCCGTTGCCAAAGGTGAGATCAAAAAATCCTCAATGATGATATTCGGTGGCGCGGGAGCAGCATTGCTGATTTTCGCAGCCGCAAGCTTGTCGCAAACTGCGCTCTACTGCGCCATTCCGTTGTTGTTGATTTTGGGCAGCTACAGTTACGCAAAACGCTTCAGCGTATTGTGTCATTATTGGTTGGGCGTATGCCTGGGGCTCGCCCCGTTGGGAGCCTGGGTTGCCATCCGTGGAACGCTTCCTGCGGAACTTTTACTCCTCACCGGCGGTATTGCTTTGTGGGTGGGTGGCTTCGACATCATCTACGCACTGCAGGACCGAAACTTCGACAAAGAAATCGGACTCAAAAGCATTCCCAGCCGCTTCGGCCTGGTGCCGGCCCTTTGGACGGCGCGCATCAGCCACATGGGAGCAGCAATTCTTTTTGCCCTGTTCGGATTTTATCACCAGCTGGGTGCCGTTTATTTTTCGGGTCTAGTAATCTCTGTCGCACTGATGGTTCACCAGCACCGGATCGTCCGTAAGGATTCGCTCGAAAGAATCGAATTTGCGTTTTTCAATTTGAATGGATGGATTGCGGTTCTGTTGTTTGTCGCTGCATCCGTTTCGCTGTGGCTCGAAACCGTTCCGTAAGCTCAAGGAGTTTGTCGATCATGACGTACCTGCACAAAGACATCGAACCCAAATGGCAAAAGCACTGGGCCACGAACGATATTTTTGCGACCACGGAAGATCCCTCAAAACCAAAATATTATGCGCTCGACATGTTCCCTTATCCTTCGGCTGCCGGCCTCCACGTGGGTCACGTGCTCGGCTACACCGCAACCGATATCGTCGCGCGCTTTTACCGCATGAAGGGCTACAACGTTCTTCACCCGATGGGGTGGGACGCCTTCGGACTTCCGGCTGAGCAACACGCTATCGACACGGGCGAACACCCGGCGAAGCTCACCTACCGCAATATCGACAACTTCCGCCGACAGCTCAGTGCCCTTGGATTTTCCTACGACTGGAGCCGTGAAATCGCCACTTGTGATCCGTCGTACTATCACTGGACGCAAAAAATATTTCAGGTCCTGCATGATCGCGGTCTCGCCTATCAAGCAGAAATGGCCGTCAACTGGTGCCCTGCGCTCAAGACGGTTTTGGCAAACGAAGAAGTGATCGACGGCAAAAGCGAGCGCGGCGGGCATCCGGTCGTGCGCGTGCCGATGCGCCAATGGATGCTCAAGATCACGGCCTATGCCGAGCGCTTGCTGGCAGACCTTGATGACCTCGAATGGCCTGAAAACATCAAAGACATTCAGCGCAACTGGATCGGAAAATCGGTGGGTGCACGCATCCGCTTTGCGATGTCGAATCATCCCGACGCAAAAGTCGAAGTCTTCACCACACGGCCGGACACACTCTTTGGTGCGACCTACCTTGTGTTGGCGCCAGAGCATCCACTCGTGGATAAAATCACCACCGCCGCGCAATCAGCAGAAGTCAAAAAATATCAGGACGAAGCTGCGAAAAAGTCTGACCTCGACCGCACCGAATTGAACAAAGACAAAACCGGCGCATTCACGGGCGCATTCGCCAAGCATCCTGTCACGGGCGAAAATCTGCCGGTGTGGATCAGCGACTACGTGATGATGACCTATGGCACGGGCGCCATCATGGCCGTGCCCGGACACGACGAACGCGATCACGAATTTGCACGTGCATTTGGTCTGACGATCAAACAAGTTGTGCAATCGGCAGAGCATCCAGTTGATATTCAAAAGACCGCCTACAGTGGCCCCGGAACTCTTGTGAATTCGCAATTCCTCGACGGAAAATCGGTTGCCGACGCCAAGGCTGCGATGATTGATCACCTGGTGAAATCCGGACACGGCGAGGCCAGCACCACCTACAAATTCCGCGATTGGTTGTTCTCGCGCCAACGCTATTGGGGTGAGCCCATTCCTGTTTTGAAGAACGCACAGGGGCAAGTGTTGCGCACGCTGCGCGATGACGAATTGCCACTCACGTTGCCAGAAGTCACTAGCTACGAGCCCACCGGCGACGGCAAATCACCACTCGCCAACATCACCTCGTGGGTGCAACGCGATGGCGACACTTTCGTTGAAACCGACACGATGCCCGGCAGCGCCGGTTCAAGCTGGTACTTTTTGCGCTACTGCGACCCGCGCAACACCAAACTTCCGTTCGACTTCAAGAAGGCACAATTCTGGATGCCGGTTGACCTTTACGTTGGCGGCCAGGAACACGCGGTGGGGCATCTGCTGTATTCAAGATTCTGGACGAAGGTCTTGTTTGATGCGGGCCTCTGCCCGGTCAAGGAACCCTTCAAGAAGCTCATCAACCAAGGGATGATTTGCCGCAACGGTGCCAAGATGTCGAAGTCGAAAGGCAATGGTGTCAATCCCGACGAAGTGCTCGAAAAATTTGGTGCAGATGCACTGCGCGTCTATGAAATGTTCATGGGTCCGCTGACGCAAACCAAGGAATGGGAAGATTCCAACCTGGCCGGCATCTATCGCTTCCTGCAGCGCATCGAACGCCACGTTGTCGACGAAAACGGACGCAGCCTGCTCAACGACGAAACCCCGAGCCGCGATGAACTGCGCTTGCTGCACAAGACAATCAAGAAGATCACTGCCGACATCGAAAACTTGTCTTTCAACACGTCGGTTTCACAGATGATGATTTTCCTCAACGGCATGGCCGAATCCAACTGCAGATCCAAGGCCGTGTGGCGCGAATTCATTCCGCTGCTCGCACCCTTTGCACCACACCTCGCCGAAGATCTCTGGCACACGTGCTTTCATGCCGAAAAATCGCCTGCCGAGAAATCATATCCATTTGCCAGCGTCACGGCGTGGCCAAGCTTCGACGAGTCGCTTGCGCGCGACGACGAAGTCAAGATTGGTGTTCAGATCAACGGCAAGGCGAGGGGAGAAATCACCCTGCCGCTCGACTGCGACCAGGACACTGCGGTGAAGATTGCGAACGAAGACAAAACCGTTGCAGCAGCGCTTGCCAC
>JBMSQQ010000053.1:0-23839 GCA_049423385.1 Silvanigrellaceae bacterium
ATATGATCAAATCTCGTCTTAATGCCACACCATTAGTACTACAGATTCCAATTGGCGCAGAGGCTGACTTCCTAGGAGTTGTTGATTTAATTGCAATGAAAGCATTGGTGTGGCCAGGAGAAACTAAAAAGGCTGCGTGGCATCGGAAATTGAGATGACGAGCCTGCGGAGAGGATGATGGCTTCGTCGCGGTTTCTGGCGAAATCCTCGGGTTTCAGGTTCCACGAATGGGCTGAAACCGTGTTTTCACCAATGAGAAGCAAAACATGGCTGCGCAAATGGCTGGCACTGTCCTTCAGAGCCACGATTTTGGTTCGTGCCACAATGTTTGCAATTCGAGTTCCCGGTTTGGGTTGAATGCTGATTCGGATCGCGCATTCGCTGAGTCCCGATGGCTTTGTTGCGAGGTTGAGTTCCAACCTCTCAAACTCAACAATGGCTTGATAAGAGTCGCCGGTTGTGTGTTTGATTTTGACATCGTTGGATGGTTTGTCTTTTGAAGACTTGCAGCCCGAGCCAAATGCCAGCCAGTCGAGAATCTTGATTTGAGCCTCGCTTGTGCTCTGAGGGGCTGTTCTGGGCAGCTTCCCTTCCGCGGGCGATTGCAAAAAGAAAATTCCCAGGGTGCTCAACAGAATTGAGACAAATTTGCGAAACAACGGGAGTTTGTTTGAAATCATCCTTGCGTTCCCCGCTTTTCCGAATGCCACATCGGGTCTGGACAGATGCCTTGACGCCTGATCTAACACCATGAATTTTCAAAAACTAAAGTTTTTTCCTCATGCTGCCGAAAACTAAAGAGTTTTGTGGGAGGTTCGACTCATGCAACTGCCTCTTCTCCTCTTGTTTTCCGCGCTTGCTCTCGCGGGTCAGGCCTGCAACAAAACTGTTGTGTCCGACAAGGTAGTGCCAGTAAAGACTCCCGACACTTCGCCAGCAACAGGCTCGGGAAACATCGATGGCCAGACTCCTGATGCGAAATCAAGAATTCGCATCAGCAAAGCGAATTGTGATGCAGAGAGAAAAACTCTTTTTCAGGTCAAGGTTGCTGGTTTGGTCGGTACGGAATGGATTCGCATGACCTGCGAAGAAATCAAGAGTGGCAAGGAATTCGAAGTCGATTCAAAAAAAGGGTATTGCAACGTTTTGCAGTTGAAGGCGGATGTTTCCTTCGAAAAGACGAATGCGAACGGCACCGTGACAAAGGAAAACTACACCCGTTCATCAGCCAATTTGTCGGACAAGGTGTTTTTCAAGATTGAGCCTGGGTCTGATGCGGGAACCCTGAGTGCGCTCAGGATCAAATTTGAAGACACCAATGATGACTATTGGAACAAGGCTTACCAATACTGCACCACCAACCCCAACGGCGTGATTGAAATGGTTCCCATCACTGGAGTCATGAAACAGGAATGCCAATCATTCATCAGTGATCCCGGAATGGCAGTCGACTTCAACGATTTTGTTTTTTCGATTCAAAGCAGCGATATTCAATTCGCCGTGGAAAACCAGCCGGGGATCGGTTGCAAGCTGGGTCAATGAGAGTCAATCAGGGAACGGCAGCGTGAAAATATTTCATCAAAGGCTTTTTCATCCAGTTTGCCGGTGAAGGTGTTTTGTTGGCTAGGATGATAGCTGGCAAGCAAGAAAATTCCACTTGAAAGCATCGTCCCGCAACCATGTCCAAAGTCGATGCGTTCGGATTTTTGAGCCAATCCCTGTTTTTCAAGAACCGTCCATGCGTTCTTCCAGGCGATCTGCCCCAATGCGAGGACAACTTTTTTTGCACTGGCATTTTGCAGCGTTTCTTCGAGGAATGGCCTGCAATTCTGGACTTCGTCGGGTGTGGGTTTGTTGTCTGGCGGTGCGCAATGACAGACTGCGGTCACGAGGCAATCGAAGAGTTCGAGGCCATCATTGCGTTGCAATGATTCCGGTTGACTTGCAAATCCTGCCTTGTGCAGGGCGCGGTAGAGCCATACCCCACTCTGGTCGCCGGTGAACATCCGCCCTGTCCTGTTGGCTCCATGGGCTGCAGGTGCCAATCCGACGATCACGAGGCGCGCAGACTCATCTCCAAAATTTGGAACTGGCTTGCCCCAATACTCCCAATCGGAAAACATCTTCTTTTTGACTTTGGCTATATTGAGGCAGTGTTCGCGCAAACGCGAACACCCTGTGCATTGGATGATCCTTTGCTCCAGGGTGTTCATGTTGTGAGTCATGTCGACGGGCATTCGACCGGTTGTTGAAGACGGTTACTTTTTCTTGTCGATTTCTGCACCGATATTGATGCCCAACAGCTTCACGGTTTTGCGGATACCATCGTAATCGCTGTCCTTGACTTCAGCAAAGGCATCGGAGTTGTTGATTCCCCTGAAGGCATCTGGAAGCTTGCCGACACAGGTCTGGAATGCCTTGGCAATTTTGGCTTTCGACTCTGCTGGAATTTCCTTGCGGATGACAACAGGATCATTTGGAATATCTTCCGTCAGGGTGACGATTTTCACTTTGTCTTCAACATCGGGAAACTGTGTTTTGACCTTCTCCCGTGCATCCTTGATCTTTCCATCGACAGGCTTGTTGTAAAAGACAGCACCTGCATCGACTTGGCCCTGATAGACGGCAGTGACCACTGCGTCATGTTTGCCTTGAAAGACCTCCTGGGAGGGCTTCACTTTTGAGTCGAGAAAAAGCTTTTTTGGGAGGATGTATCCTGAGGTCGATGCGGGGTCGACGTAGGCGATCTTTTTACCGTTCAAGTCGTTCACGGTTTTGATGTTCTTGTCTGTGCGTGCAAGGATCGCTGCACGGTAGGTTGTTTCACCGTGACGCGACGCCTTCAACAATGCTTCTGCACCGTACTTCTCGTGAGCAAGCAAGTATCCGAATGTAGGCAGAAACGCGATATCGACTTTTTTTGAACCCATTCCTTCGATGGCGACGATGTAGCTGTTGGGTACAGAGATGTCGAAGGTCATCGATGTTTCTTTCTCAAGACACTGCGCGACTGGCTTCATGCTCGAGAGAATTTTGGTCGAGTCTGTTGAGGGAACCATCACAAGTTTAAGAGGGTTTTTCCGCGTTCCAATTTTTGGCTCTTCTGCGCGAGCAACAGGAACAACGAGAGCGGACAGTGCAATCGACAGGCAAAAGCGACTAAGCATTTGAAATCCCTCCATGAGACGAGCCCGGCTTGGGCTTTACCGGAGAGTTTTCAAATTTTCAAGGAAAGTTGGGATTCTGAAGCTGGACGGCTGAACTTGAAGTCCTCAGGCAGCCGATTTTTTTGAGTTATTTTTAACTTTGTTCAACAAGGCTTGAGCCTCTGGCGAGCCCTCTTCTGGGTGCGAGTAAAAGCACGCCTCGACCTGCTCTTTTGTAAAGAATTCAGAGCTGCATGCGCTACAGCAGTATTTCGCATTGTTTCTGCGGTAGGGTTTCATTCCATCTTTTCTCAGAAACACGGTGGAACCTGCGGACTCCTGAATGGCATCCGAAACTGCATCCAAAAGGTTTTCATCGATTTTCACCATTTTTTCTTTCAGAATCTTGGCGTCTTTGGCGGAAAGTTGTAGTTCCTGATCATTGGAACTTGTTTGCAACAGCGCAAGAACATCGGCAGCGAGTACATTGGTTTCTGGTTGATCTGCAACGTTTGCAAAATCCGATGCCTCGGCAAATGCATTTGTGGAGTCGTCTGTATTTCCACCCACCAATGCCAAACTGAAGTCATCCATGGAGGAGTCACTTTTCAGTTCATCCAAAGCTGATTTTTCCGGGGGGCTGACTTCACTGCTTGTCGACGCAATGGCAAGCATGGAAAGAGCCGATTCAGAAGGTGCGGAATCATTGCTTGCCTCCAATTCATGATTTTCGTTGGGTTCAGAGCTTGCCGACAAGTCCAGCGAATTTTCGTTCGAGAGTGTCTCCTGGAGGTCTTCGGACAGAGACATTTCAGGTTCCTGCAGAGACAAATCTGACTGCTGTTCTGAATCTCCACTTTCAAGCAGTGCTGATACACCCTCGTTTTCTGCTTGAGCTTCCGACGATGATCCCAGAGGCATTTGAACTTCAGCTGTTGAACCGGCGGGTTCAGGTTCATTTTGAATGTCCATGTCCGCCATCAAATTGCTTTCCAATTCCATTTCATCGATGGATTGAACTGGCTCGGACTGCTGAACTTCAATTTTCGGCAGAGTTGGAATTTGCGTTTCTGCAGGAGCCTCTGCATGCGTTTGTGCAGGAGCCTCTGCATGCGTTTGTGCAGGAGCCTCTGCATGCGTTTGTGCAGGGTGCTCTGTAACTTGATTCAACATCAAGCCGTCTTGTGGAGGAATGAACTTCGCATTTGGTTCCGCGGACTCGGTTTCATGATGTCTTGCTGCATCGGAAACAACGGCTCTCGTGATTGGTTTTTCCGGAAGATCAACCTGCCGTCCCATCGCTTCCTGTTCGCGTGTCAGGGTCACCAACATTTTGGTATGTTCTGAAAATGGGTCAATCCGTTGCAGTGGGCGAACGCCGTGGGCTTGGAGGCGTTGGACGTAGCGAATTTGCACCTTCCTCAACGCAGCTTCGAATTGTGGAGTTGGCCTCATTCGGTTCAGACAGCGTTCAAAGCATTCCTCGGCGTCGTCGGAATTGGCAAAACCTTTTCCACAGGCCGTGCAGGCATGGTGTGAAGGAGCGTCGCCGTTGCTGCGGCCCGATGGGCTGCGCAGCCTCAGTTCAATCGTGCAGCGGCCAAGGCAGTCGAATGCGGGTTCCAGCTTGGAATGAAGCCGGCCGCAAAGACCACAAACAAATCCGGCCTTTACTCGGAAAACGCGAGGCTCGCCTGGGCTCATGAGATTGCGTCTCTGCGCCAAAGGGGCAGTCGACTCGAGCGCGTTTGCGCCCTTGTTTGCCGGTTCCAGCAAGCTTCTCAGGTCTTTAGCCATAGATGCCTCATACAATAACGAGCCATTCGCGCGTTATATCGGTTGAATCGGGACGGGGTTTATGCCTAAAGTCCCATGTACGCGGAGTCGCTGACTTAATTTACTCCGCTGTTTACCGTCTTGGAGGGCGAGATGCCTGTACTTACGATTAAAACAGACAAGAAGACCATAGAAGTCGATAAGAATTCGGCCATCATCGATGTTTGCGAACATCATGACACAAGCATCCTTTTTGGTTGCCGCGATGGCGCTTGTGGCGCGTGCATGATCCGCGTCGTTGAACATCCGCAACACCTGAGCCCCATGGAAGAACACGAACGCGATTTCCTCGAGACGATGGCCGCCCGTGAAGATGAACGACTTGCGTGCCAATGTCGGGTCCTGGGAGATGTCGTCATCGAAGTGTCAGAGTGATGGGCGTCCTTTTTGGTTCGCTTCGTTCCGGCCTGAAAGTTGAAAAATGGCATGGCGCCCGCAATGATTTCATCTTTGCAGAAGCAAACGCATTCTGGGCATCACTCGTGGATGTAAAAGATGAAGGGGCCATCGCCCGTATTGCTGTTGAACTCTGTGACCGTTCGGGTGGTCTTGGTGCAGATGGACTTGTTCTTTGGTTGAAGGAGTCATCTGGCGCTCTCTCCGCGGCGATTTGGAACAGTGATGGTTCGCGGGCTGGAACCTGCGGAAATGCGCTGCGCTGTTTGGCAGGCTTGAGTTTGGCGAACAAACTCTGGAGCGGAATCGGAGAATTTCCAGTTCATGAATTGAGCATCACACATGAGGGGCCGGCTCAGGGTTCAAAGGTTTTTGCCAAATTGCTCGAATGTTCGAACGTCGATTCCCGCGAACAGGATTTTCTGTCGAAAGTTGAAATGGGTGGTGTTGTAAAAAATCGTCCTGTGCCCCGCTCAGGTTTGAGCAGTGCGGCGTTCATCGGGGGAACCGTGGCACAGGAGATCTTGTTGTCTGTGCTGCAGGACGCAACGTTTGTTGAACTTGCGAATCCTCACCTGGTGCTCACTCTCAAGCCCGACTCGTTCCGCAGATTTTCGAGCGAACACTTCGTTGAACTGGGCACTCTTCTTCAATCCCAGGGGCTCTGCCAATCACTGGGCATGCCTGTTTCCAACATTGGTTTTGTTGAATTGCCCAACGAAAAGCAGATTCATTCAGGGCAAGCCCTGAATGCAATTGTTTTTGAACGAGGAGCTGGGCTGACACAATGTTGCGGTTCGGGTGGTTGTGCAATGAAGGTGGCTCTTGAAAATTCAAGAAGCTCCCAGGCTGGAACGCCAGAGAGCTTCTCCATGCCGGGTGGCATCATCACGATTTCAGGTGACCATCACGCGCTGCAATTGGCGGGCCCAGCTCAACGCGTTTGCCGGTTGACTCTGGAGTGAGGCTTTTTGTTTTTTGAACAAGAGCCCCGTCCTCATCTCAAAACATCGTCTAAAAAAGCAATTACGCTCGACGACCGCGCTCAAGTTCTTCTTGATAGCGAAGTGAATAAAGAACCCAGGGTTGTACCTCGAGGCGTCTGTAGCCAATGGGTTCTCCGGTTCCCTCACAGAGGCCAAACGATCCGTCATTGGCTTCAATTTTTTTGAGAGCTTTTTCGACCAGGTTGAGCTTGTGTCGGTCGTGCTCTGCGAGCTTCATTCCAACGTCCTGAGCTGTTTCGACGGAAGCAAGGTCAGCTTCGTCTGCCAGGTCGTCGCGGCTGATTTCGTACATTCCTTCAGCCTTTCGTTCGCGGGATTTCTCATGGAGACCTTCCCTCGTTTTCAATAGGACCTCTTTCAGCTTCAGAACCTCGTCGGGAGTGAGTTCTTGTGCTTCTTTCGAGACCTTTGCCGCCATATCAGCAACCTCCTGCTGCGCTTATAGCTAATACCTTTATTGTTCGAGACGCTTTGGGGCGACGTTATGCACCACTCGCGCCTTTTTGTAAACAATCCTTTGCAATGCCTATAAATTAAGCTGTCTCTAAGTATCTTAGAGACAGCATTGGGGAAATTGCAAGAGGTATGGGCGAATTAATCCCCCAATCCGACCGCATTGGAGGCTTCCAGCGCATGGACCTTGATGTTGTCCCGGAAATGACTTCGCAATTCGATGAGTGACTTGAAGCGGCCAGGTGCACGGCTTTGAATGACAAAACCATCCGGTGTCCGGGCTTTCCCTTCAATCGTCGTTTCACTGAAGTCGATGTGTTGGACTTTTCGCCCCCGGGCATCACGGGTGACTTTAACTTGCGCGCTGCTGTCCAGTGAGTTCGATGAACCTGAACCGGAAACACTTGCGGTTTGTCCTTGATTGCCAGTTGCAGCATCGGCTTTGGCCAAGCCAGCGCGCAAAATGATCACCAACACTATCGCAAGGAGAACAAGCCTGAGCCAAGGCAACAGTTTTTCGATGGGATAGCGGATGGGGCTGTGGGAATAGTGGATGGTTTTCATTTGATGCTGTCCTCCATCTTTTGCAGCTCGCTCGGTGCTGAATTTGTTTCTGCAGCAGCATTTTCTCCGGATGCACCGGCTGTTGACTGCGCGCTGCGTGAAGCCATTTCGCGGAGGTTTTCATCCGACAGGTTCTTTTCTTGTGCCGCAATCAAGCGGCGAAGTTCCTGTTTCATTCCGACTGCGGTTTCGATGGTCTTGCGGTCGACCTTGCCCATGGCAAGCGTGCGATCGACGTACCGGGCTGCGCGTTTGTAGTCTTTGAGTCGCTCGCGGCTGATGTTGGCCAGATTTTCCAGAACGAGTGCATTGTCACCGGTGCGTCTGAGGACTTCATCAAGAGTCGCGACGGCCTCTTCGGATTGTCCCTCCGAGCTCATCACCAACGCGCGGCCAACCTGTGCGTCCAGATGTTGAGGTTGAATTGCAAGTACCCGATCAAACAGGGCACCCGCTTTTTTGCTGTGGCCATTCTGGAAAAGCACAACACCCATGTTCATGAGTGTCGGAATGTGATTCGGATTGAGGCTCAGGGCCTTGTTCCAGAGCGCCTTTGCATAAAGTGGATTGTTGAGCTGAAATTGGGCCAAACCTTCGTAGGAATACAATTCTGCATCCGCGCCCGAAAGGCTGGTGGCATTTCCGGTCAATGCAAGAGCCTCGTGTGGCCTTCGTTCCATCAGAGCGGCCTTGATGAGAGTCTTGAGGGCCCGCACATTGCGCAGATCACGTTTGAGAATGGTTCGGGCTTGTTCCGCTGCGTCGCGGCTCATGTGGCCCACCAGCAGCAATTCCGCCTTGGTTTGAAGAGTTTTTGCATCGAGTGCGTTTTTCGATTGTCCCGAACTGGAGAGAGCGAGTTTTTCGATGTTTTTTGGACGCCCTTCATTCCACATCAGACTGCCAGGGTCTTCGCTGACCTGAACAAGCAGCGACGCATTGTCGGCGCTGCGTATCGCCGTCGGGAGTCGTGTTGTTTGGCAACCGACAGCAAGAAGTGCACTTGCCAGAAGAGCGAATCCAAATTCGATGGAGCTTTTTTGTGTCTTTCTCATGGCATTGTTCCTCTAATAAAGCATGAGTTTATGTTTTTTGGCAAAAAACACTTTCGTTCAATTTTCCTCGACAACTCCTTTCACCTCATTGTTGAGAGGAAGTTCATGTGCAAAATACGAAGGACGGGGCATGACTTCGATTGATTTCCTGAAATCGTCCGGCCGGATTGTGGCCAATTTGTCCTTGAGAAGATGCGTGTATTGCGAAATGATTTCGGCATCGGACGCTTTGTCGAGTGCCTGCGAATAAAGTTTGGCAGCCTCTTCCTGAAGTGGGAGTGCAATCTTTTCGATTTTCGCTTTGAACGATTCGGTCTCCGCTGGCGAACTTCCTTGGGGCGCCGGAGCCTGCATGAGTATCAGAGCAAGTCCTTCCTGAATCTCGGCCACACGATACAATGCTCCGACCGCAGCCTCGACCTGTCCCGACTGTGAGAGTTGCACATACTGTTGAGCCAGGCGCTGCGCATCGGTGCGGATGGAGCCGAATTCATTTTGAATTGCACTTCCGCTGCTGACGCGACGACTCAGCAGTTGACGGCTTTGTGCTTCGAGGAGTGAAAGTTGAACCTGGCCTGCCAATCTCAGTCCTTCAAACGCCCAAGCGCTCTGCAATTTTCCTGCAAAGAGCTTTCCGCGCGACAGGGTCGCCGCCGCCATTTTTGCAGCCTCGCCTGCCTGACCCGCTGCGAGCCCAATCTGGGCAGCCTGGCCTGAAAAATAGAGTCCCCATTCCGGTGAGGTGTTCTGGCAGCGTTGATGGGCAGAATGGGCTGTCGCGAGAGTTGCCGTCGAGCGCATCATCATCTGTGCGTCCAGGACAAGCTTGAACATCTCGCAAACATCCGCCGGACGCTTCAGGTGTGGAATGGCTGCTTCTGCATTGGCGATGGCCTTGCCCGGATTGTTGTCGGCAAGCCGCAATTCGGCAGCGTGGGCGATCTCTTGTGCGAAGGTTTCCTTGTTGGTTCTGCGCGCTGCCAATTGCTCAAAGGCAGATGCCGCATCGCCGAGGCGTGCCATGGCTTCTGCGGTCATGGCCATCATTTCAAGCGCCCGTGGCAAATATTCGGACGTCTGGTAGGTGGAAGAAAAGAGCCTCAGATTTGCGAGTGCCTCCTCGGGGCGATTGGCCTTGAATTGGTTGTTTGCGGCATTCACCAATGCTTTTCCCGCATCAGGATCGGTGGGGAAGTCTTTTTGATAGCTGACAAATTGCCGCGCAGCATCAAGGTGCATCCCGTTTTTCTCAGTCTGCAGGGCCTGCTGGAACAGAGCGACCCGCATCAGTTTGCTGATCTGCGCTCCTACGGGTGCGGCAGGAATTCCAGGGATGGAGAGAAAAGTCCTGGCATCGGCCGAAGCCTTTTGCCAATTTGAGGAATCGTACGATCGTTTGATGATGAGTCGCAGACCTTCGCTCACAAAAGGACTCTGTGGACTTTCCTTCGCCAATGACATCCATCGCTGGCTTGCCGGTGCCAGTTGACCAGATTGAAAATGTATCAGTGCAGCCCGATGGAGCAATGCAATGCGCTCGCTGTCTTTTGGAAACAGGGACGCGTGCAGATCAATGAGTTTGATCAGCCGGGCTTCGAGGGCTGGAATCGTTCCGTTGGCAATTCCAGCGGGAGTTCCTCTCCGTTGAATGAGGATGTCACTTTCAGCAATGGCATTTTCAAGCGCAATTTTCGTTTCAGGACGCTTGAGGCCAAGCTTTTTGTCGATCCAGGCTACCCGAGCGTAACCGTCAATTGCTTTCTCGTGTTCTTCCAGAGTGGTGTGCAGCTGTGATTTGTTGAATAGGGTTGAAAACATCTCCATCGACTCCGCTTGATGCCGAAGGGTGATTTCATACAGTGCCAACGCTTGGCGCGCCGTGGCCTTGTTTTTGCTCTTCTGGAATTCCGAATGGAATCTGAGGCTCCAGAGGTTTGCCTCAGATGTGAGAAGCCTTTTGCTGTTTTCGCGTTCTTTCGCCGTTGGTTGAGACTTCCACCACTGCGATTCGGGTGAAGCCATGTCCGACAATTGCTGCAAACTTTCGACCATTTGTTCGCGCAGGTTGTCTTTCTCAAACAAAGCCGCCAGTCGGACCAGGAATTGTGGATTTTTTTCGCTTGCTGGAAACTCTTTCAGCAGTCTGGAATAGATTTCGATCGCTTCGCGATGTCGCCCTCCATCCGTGTGCAACCACGCAAGTCGTTCGAGCAGGGATGCATAGAGGCCGGTTTCGTTCATCGACTTGAAATACTTCTGGGCTTCGTCGATGTCGCCCAATTCCGCGTAGACCAGCACCATGTCGCGCAAAGCATCCTTGCGAAGCATGGCCAGTTTTTTTCCTGATCCGCCTTCCTGGATGAATTTTTCCAACAGCTTGAATGCAGTCAGCGATTTTTGAAGGTTTTTTGCAGTCTCCTCATCACTTCCACGGATGTTGAAGAACGTCCATCCAAGCTTGTAGACGGCATAGGGATATGCCCGGTGAGTCCTGAAATTCAGAACTTTCTGGTAATACGTCTGTGCGTCGTTGAACTTGTTTCTGCTGAAATAGAACTCGCCGAGGGCAAGATTTGCATCGGGTATGAAATTCGATTTCGGAAAGCGATCAATCAGTCGCTGGAAATAAGGTGCAGCACTTTCGCTTTTCATTTCCGTCAGCAGAAAGCCGAGTTGGTAGAGTGCATCGGGTGTGCGGCTGTGATTGGGAAATTGATTGACCACATTGCGGAGGATCTGGGTCGCCGCATTCAACGATTGCATTGACTGGACCTGGGATATCTTTGGCTCGGGACCGCTTCGGTGATTGTTGAGCCATTTCGTGTGCGCTGCTTCGTATTGATTCATTTCCCGAATGAGGAAATAGGTGTGCCTTTCGGAGTGCAATTCTGCCAACCGGAGAAGAAGATCAATCCGTTGGTTGGGCGATGAGGGCTGGCGGAGAATTTTTTCAATGCTTTGGATGGTCGCAAAGCGCAGGCTCTCGATTTCCTCTTCGCGCGTGGATTGCTTTCCAAGCTGATCATCCGATCGCCGCATGAAGCTGGCAAAGTCGAACAAGCCGGGTGCTTCGAAACGTCCTTCGGAGATAACCGAGGAAGTGCGCAGAGACCGAGTGAATTGCGAGGTTTGCTGTTTCAAGCTTTCTATTGCCGAGAGTCCACCGGTCTGGATTTGGGTGGTCCTGGATTGAAGCATCCGCGGTGCTGCAACCCCCTGCCAACTGTTCATCGCAGCAATGGGGTCCGTGTTCGATGCAATGGTTGCCTTGCTTTCCATTGCAGACTGGACCTTTGCGGGGTTCTGCTTTGCCTTGGCTTCATCCTCTAAAGTCGCCATCAGCAAAGCTGCCAATCCCAAGCAGGGAATCAATCTCTTATTTTTCTGCATGACGCGCCACCTCTCCTTCTGTTTTGTCGCAACTTGATGTCTTCTTGAAAACGAAACTGTCGAGTTCGTCTTGCCAAAACTCACGTTTGTCATTGTTCCAAAGATGCGGTTCCTGGCTGGCGGATTCGATGAACTCCTCCTCGGTTCCGGTGAATTGCTGCCCGGAAGCCGAACGTCCATTGTTTGCCATCTTGTCTTTTTCAGCAGTCATGATTTCCAGATGAATCAACCGGAGTTGGGAAAAGGCACGATCGTAGTCGGAGCGCATGGAATCAATCACGGCCAGCACGTGCATTCCGATCTGGGACTGCTCCGATTCCTCCCGCTGAACCAGTGCATTCACGACCGTTTTCTTGATGCGCAGAGGCCAGTTTTCGGTATGGAATGCCAGCCTGTTTTCCCTGAGTTTTTGCAATGATTTCATTTTTCTGACGATCAGTGGCTTGTTGGCGATCGTCTGCAAACTGCGCGGTCCGAGCGAGTTGTTTTTGGAACTCACACCAAGAAAAAGCGCCTCGGCAACTGAAAATGCCTTCTTCACCAAGGTCTTCTTTTCATCCGCAGTTGCATTTTCAGCGGTTCTCCATTTTCCCAGCAATGCCGAATCATTTTTTGTGTGCGCCACAAAACTGCGAATGTTTCTTCTTGCCGCCGGAAAGTCACACAGCCAGTAATTGACCGATGCACTCAGAAAATACTGATCGGGTTGAAACTGGTTGCTGAAAAATGGGCTTGTGGCACCGTATTCGGCACCCAATGCACGATTGGGATGTCCGGCCATGAAGAAAGCCCATCCTTGTTCGCTCAGGCTCTCGTAGAACAGGGGGCTTTTGGAATCGATGGTGCGATAAAGCGCCAGTGCATCCTTGAATTCCTTGTTTTCAAACATGAGCCTGGCCAAGTTCAGTGCAGCAATTTCTTTCAGGTTGACCAGACTTTCACTCTCCATCCCGGAGCTCTTTTCTGCCTCAGTGGTTTCGAGTGACAGGACTGTTTCGAGTGAAATTTTTGCTTTTTGCAGTTGTCCGTTGGCCGCGTTCAAAAGTCCCTCGTTGAGGCGGGCGTGGCGGAACAAGGGCGACGACGGCTCGACTTTGGCCAGTTGAGCAAGAGCTTCCTCAGTCTTGCCTTTGCCTTTGGCAGCGATTCCCAAAAAGAAGTTCCAGTTTCCGTCTGTCAGCGTGTGTCCTGAACTTGCAAGTGCCGCGGCGACTTCTGCCAGCGCGGTGTAATTGGAACTGTCTGACACTCCAATTTTGCCTTGAAAATCCTTCCAGATCAGAACGGTTGCATTTTTGTTGATTTTCAATGGCGCTGTTGTTGCAGCTTTTTTGATGAGTTCAACGGCCGCCATGCGGCTGGACTCTTCGCTGCACAGGACAATAGACTGCGCGAGCATGATGCGCGATTGGTTTTCAAGGGTGTGGAACTGGGTTTCGAGATCTTTCTGCAGTTGCTCAACAAATGCAAGTTTTTTTGTCATTGAGTTGCTTTTTTGTTGCCACGCACGGTCGAGAAGCTGCAATTCCTTTGGGGTTTTTTTTGCGTTGTTCGGGGCTTGCTTTTTTGAAACTTGTGCAGCCTTTGTCGAATCGACGTTGTCGGCATTTGCCGGTTTTGGCATACCTGCCGACAGAATCAGCATCGCCAATGATCCGCCCAGCCGTTTCGGAAAAGATGATCTGTTCATGACATCAATCTCCGGAATTGAGAAAAGCACTGAGTCCAAACTGGGCAACCCAGTTGTGACGCCAGCTGCTCAAGGACGTTTCACCATTGCTCACGGTTTGTTTCAGGAAAACATCCGTTGCGTCGATCCGCAGACTGAATGAACGCGAGAAATAGAAGCGTTGGCCAATTCCTGGTGTCAGCGCCCACTTTTGACCCTGGGTTGTCTCGACGCGGGCTGCACCTGCGCTGAGCGTGAGGTCGGAATAAAGGATCAGCCAATCAAAAAGATTGATTTTCCCATAGATAGGCGCCGTCACCAGCTGAAGTTGATGTGATTTCGAGAGTCGAATGTAGCTCGGCTCAATCGAACGGCATTCGAGAGCCACACAGACTTCCTGTTTGCGAAGCGCAAGCAAATCAGGTGAATCCGCTGCCTTGAACTTGGCATAGTTGTATTCAACACCGATTTTTTCGCTCAGAAAAAGACCCACCCTTCCACCAAATGAACTGGTGTTCGAGTAGCTCTCATTCAAAATGGTTCCGGCGCTGACTCCGGTTTCAAGGCGGAGCTGCTTGGTGAAGAAACGGTTTTGCAGAACCGTCGGGGCTGTGTCGTTGCCCGTGTCCGTTGCCAACGCAAGCAGGCGTCCGTCGGATTTTGGGCCAGCAATGCCCACAGCTGAAACACTCGCCCAGGCGAGTGCAAGATGTGTCTTCCACATGGTCGAATCCTCTAAGTTGACCTGTGGGTATCATCGACGGCAAATTGACGAACTTGAGCTTTTTGGGAAAAAATTTCCTGGAGGGTCTTATTTTGCGAGTGCTGCCGCGCCTATAACAGCCTTGAGGTCGTCATCCGAAAAGCGCAGACCAGCTCCAAAAAACGAGACGGGCTTTGGTGAGCGGCCAATGTTGTCGGCTCCACCGGTGATATAAACATTGGGCGTCACGAACAGGCTTGCATATCCCTTGACCCGCGCAAAACCCTTGGAACGATAGTCGGCCTGGCTGAGGTCGTCGCCAAATTGGAAGACTTCAACCGAAGTGCTGAGACGATCGGAAAACAAGTAGAGATCCCCGGCAACCCCGGCATAACTTTCAAACAGCCCGAAGCGCACACCCAGGTGGTCGAAGCGCTTGGCAAATTGCACATTGTACTTGATTCTTGGCCGTTCCTCGGATGTGGTCGTCTCGACCCGGGTGATGTCGGCGTTCGTCGAATCCTTTGTGACAGTTGTTCTTTCCTCGGTGATTTTTCGGCTCTGTGGAGAATCCGAAACTCCAAGCAAATAGTACCTGTCGGGTCGGGTTGCCAATCTCAAGTTGAAGTGGTTGCCTGCGTTGCCCACATAGCGGGTGTCGTCGCTGCGGAGCTCGCCCTTGTAGTCGACCTCGATGCGCAACTTGGCCGCTGGCTTGAGAATTTCCTGAACGCTTTTGAGCGTTGTCTTGAGCTCATTGGCTGCGTCATCCTTGGACACCAATTGGCCCAGGGTGCCCTCGCCTTTTTCAACCTTGTCGACAATCAATTGGACCTTGCTGGTGGCCTGTCGCACGCTCTGCATGGAGTCATCGAGTGCTGCAACGATGTTTTCGATCCGGTTTTTGTTCTCGCCGGACATCACCTTGCGCAGTTCTGCACTGAAGACTTTCATGTCCTTGCTGGCATCGGCCACAGCGAGCATGATTTCGTCGATTCTTCCGTCGTGCTTTGCCAACAGGCCATTCACACGTGTGATGGACTCACGCAATGTGTCGAGCGTCGCCGCGATGTTTGCCTTTTGTCCGGAGACGATGTCACGCGCTTCAGCGGTGATTTTTTCCACGTTTGAAACAATGCTCTGCAACGTGGATTGTCCGTCTCCCCCACCAAACACCTTGGCCAGTGTACGACTCACGGTCTGGAGATCCTGGGCAATGCTGCCCAACGAACTCATCAGCGTCCCCATGTCGTTGAACTCTTTCATCTGGGGAATCTGCGAACCGGTTTCCAGCTCTTCCTTGCTGTCCTCGTTGCGCACGATTTCGAGATAGACATCTCCAAGAATACCGCGCGATCTAAGCTCAATATAGGAACCTTTTGGAATCTTCACCGAGCCGTTCACCCGGAAGTTCACCTTTGCGCCCTTTGGAAGAATGTCGATCGACTCAACTTCTCCAACCTGCACACCACTCGTGCGCACCTGCGTGCGAGCACCCACACCACCAACATTCTGCAGTACTGTGTTGAATCTGAGCGGGCGAGCGGTAAACGGATTTCCTTCGAGTGTGACAATGATTCCACCCAATGCTCCAAGTGCGCACAGGGTGAAAAGCCCGACCTTCAATTCGGTGGTCACGGTTCTTTCGAACATTCACAACTCTCATTGCCCGAAGGCAAGCAAAAACGTTCACTTCAGTCTATCATCGGAATCGAAATTAACATCTTGAGATTGGATGGGTAACATTTTCAGCCCGTCGGAGTCGCGGCATCGATGCATCAGGCAATGGGTTGTCCCAACGGGCCGGTCAAGGAGCCGGTGAGAAATTGTTGAATGACAGGATCTTTGCTTTGAAGAAAGTCTTGTGGAGTTCCGGACATGTACATTTTTCCTTCGTGAAGGAAAAAAATCCTGTCGGCGATGCGCAGCACCGACTGGATGTCATGACTGATGACGACGCTCGATAGGCCTGGAATCTTTTTTTGCATTTCAACAATAAGGTTATCAATCAGCTCGGAAACCAAGGGATCCATCCCGGTGGTCGGCTCATCGTAAAGCAACAAAGATGGATTCAGGGCAAGAGCCCGCGCGAGCCCGACCCGTTTTCGTTCGCCGATGGAAAGATCCGGAACCTGGGCCATACCATAACCTGGGAGCCCGACGGTCTCGAGCAACATGTTCACCTTGTCGGCGAGTTGCCGCGGCGAAAGCTTTTCGAACTCCCGAATCGGGAAGGCGACGTTTTCGCCAACGCTCATGCTGTCGAACAACGCGCCGTCCTGGAAAAGTAGTCCCATTTTTCTGCGCGCCTCAATCCAATCGGTTTCGGGTGCATGGGTCAACACTTTTCCATTGATTGAAATTTCACCTTCATCTGGATGAAGCACGCCAATGATGTGCTTGATGGTGACAGATTTACCTTCTCCCGATCGTCCAATGATGAAACTGATTTCGCCTTGTTGAAGTTCAAAACTCAATCCGCGCAGAACCTGCTGATGACCAAATGATTTGCGGACGTTTGAAAAACGCACAATGGTCTTGTTTTTTGCGGAGGATAGATTGAGCGACGCTGGAGACTCGCTTCTGGGACTTTGCGAAGTCATTCGCTATCCCCTCATCTGGGCGAGGGAAATGAAAAAATCGACAATCAAAATAGTGAGAAGGCTCGCCACCACCGCTTGGGTCGTTGCCTCGCCAACTCCCTTTGCTCCGCCGCGGGCATAGAACCCCTTGTAACAGGCAATCGTGGAAATAATGAATCCAAACACCAGCGCCTTCACCATTCCTTTACGAATGTCCGAAACCCAGACCAGCCATTTGAGCTGAGCAACAAAAACGGAGGTGTCGACCCGGAACATGATCATCCCGAGCACAAAGCAGCCAACCAGGCCAAGCGCAAGAAAAATCACAGAAAGCAAAGGCATCATGATTGTGCTGGCAATCACGCGCGGAACGATAAGGTAACTGACGGGTGAGACGCCCATGGCTTCCATGGCATCAAGCTGTTCATTGACCCGCATCGTTGCGATTTCTGCAGCCATGGCCGCGCCGGCGCGGCCAGTCACAATAAAACCGCACATCACGGGGGCCAATTCGAGCGCAAGCGCCTTGCCCGTGGCTGCGCCCATCAAACCTTCGGCACGGAAAATTCCAAAAATCGTGCCAATCTGAAGACCCAGAACCGCACCTGTGAAAAGTGAGGAGAGGGTCACGATAGACAGCGATTTGTTGCCGACGAATTCGAATTGGCGAAAGATCAATTGGAGTCTGAGTGGTGGGCGAAAAAGCCAGAAAAAAACTTCGTGCATCAGGAGGGTGAAACGGCCAAGACCAATGACTTGCCTGCGTACCAAACCTCCCAAGGTTTCCAGACTGCGCAGGGCAATTTCAATCATGGTCAACTTTCTCCCGATTTCTCCGCGATTTTTTGGCCCAGCGATGCGAGATCCTCAAGACGCAGCGAAGACTGCGCGTCCAAATGCTGCGCAACCGGCAAGGTCACCACTGATTCAGCGGTGCGGCCCAGCTGTTCCTGTACGCGTCTCTGAACTATAATAAAATTCTCAAGATAATTTGCAAAAAACGAGGCATCTTGTTGACGCAGGTGATTGAGAGTCTCGTGGAATCCCGCGTCCTGCCGAAGTTCCTCCGGGAAGGCTCTGTTGATCACAACCTTGGCCGATTTCATTTTCAAGGCTTTAAGTGTCCGGCTTAGTTCGGTTGCGACCTGAACGGCGTCATAGCGAACGGAAGTTACAACGTAACAGTGAGTTTCACTCGACTTCAGCCAGTTCTTTGCAAAATCAAGACGGGTCATCATTCTTGCAAAAACAGCGTCGAGCAAGATTAAAAATTCGGCGAAGTGAAGCATGAAACGTTGTCCGCCGAGTTCCGACAATCCCTCAAGAATCCGCCTCGCGCCGCCCTTCACGACCCGCTGGATCAAGCCGCCCTGCGGTTGGTTTTCCTGAGCGAACCACTTGAGCCATTCGATGAGTTTGCCATCCAGAAACGCACTCAATTTTTCGGGCTTCGATAAAAAGTCGATCGCGTGGATTCCGGGCGCAGTATCGACAACAAGATCAGTGAGCCCCTCTTCACGCTCCGGCCATTCTGCCATGCGAACAGCGGCGAACGTGTCTGTTGCAGTCGCAAGTCTTTCAGCAACAGCGCGAAAGAGTGTGTTTGCATACAATTTTTCTTGTGCGGCTTCGGAAAGACCAGCCTCCGAAACCCAACGCTTGAGGCTGTCGCCAATGTGCAAAACACTGGCACGCAGAGACCCGTTGCCATGATGGAGTTCGATACGCGCGCCCGTTTCCGGCAGTTCTGACAGTCCCAATGCGCCCTGCAGGCGTTTGGCGGGGTCGATCGACATGAGTCCAACATGTTTGCCTTGCTGCGCGAGCGCCAGGGCGAAACCAGCGGAAAGCGTGGTTTTACCCACTCCACCCGCACCCAAAAACAGGTGCAGACGAGGCAGCTTTCGTTCTTCGCTCTTTGCTCGAGCTGATTCTTTTTTCACCGCTGATCCTCGCTGATTTCTGCTGCCAGCACATCGGCAGTGGACGCGTGATGAGTCCTCGGATCCGAATCACCGGGATTTTGATTGGTGTTGCCGAGCCATTGGGTCACACCTTCAAGCACTGCCGATGCCGCTGCATCGGGATTGGCAAGACCAATGTCCGGCACTGGAATGAGTGGAACTTCAGCTGCAATTTTTGCAGTCGATTGACGAAGGACATCTTCAAAATGAACTCGTTTGCACAAATCCCTGTGGAGCAATCCAAGCGCATTCACCGCCTGCTCGGATGAAAGATTGTCTTTCCAGATTCCGAGAACGTGACGCTCATCCAACGATGCGTGATTCTTTTCCATGAATGGCGAAAGCGATCTGTTGATGAACAACGCCGCCGGCGATCTGCCCAAATCCTTTGTCAGACGTGGCAAAAATTCGAGTGTTTCTTCAACAGGAAGTTCTTCCGGAAGAGTGACGAGGGCGGTTCCCACCAGCTTGGGGTCGGCGAGCATCTTTGCAACTCTCTCGCATTCACTCGCCAAGGGCCCCGTCATGCCAAACTGTGCAATCGTCGGTGCAACAGTAAAAAGTGAAACTCCATGCCCGGTCGCTTGGGTATCGACAATCACCCTGTCGAATCGGGTTCCGCGAATTTCTTCCGACAAACACACGAGCCAGAACAATCGCCCGAGAAAAAAGAGCTCCTGGACTCCCGGCGCAGCATGAATCAGCCGCTGAACGTGGCGGTTTTCAATCACCAGGTTGTAGAGCAGCTTCAATTTGAGATGGTCGATGAAATATTCTCGAATGGCCTCGTCGGGAGAGAAATTCATCGTCCAAAGATTGGGAGCGATGGGTTCCGAATCGTGACCCGCTGCGGGTTTGGAAAAAAGAAGAGAGACAGAGTCATGAAGTGCCCATTGGACAATCAGCGTCTTCTCTCCGTTGAGAGCGCACAACTGTGCGAAGGAAGTGGCTAGCGTTGTGCGACCAACCCCGCCCTTCCCGAGAAAAAACACCAATCTCTGCGGAATACGCTGGGTGAGATTGGTCGGTGAATTCATTTGCTCGAATCGCGATGTTCGACGTCGACAAAGTCAACTTTGGGCTGATTGCTGCCCTGAGGACCTTGAAGGCTGCCCGGCTGAACGCTCTGTGCGGCGATAGTCTGCTGAGTTGATTGCATATTTTGCTGTGGAGGTTGCGACTGGGCCTGATTTTTGTCGCCAGAGTCGTCGTTCAGACCCTTTTTGAAGTTGCGAATCCCCTCACCCAGGGACTTGCCGACCGTTGGCAACCGGTTGCCAAAGAGAAGCAATGCAATTCCAAGAATAACCAATAGTTCGATTGGACCAAGATTTGGCATGACCGCCCTCCATACCCCAAAAAGCACGTCCGAAGACTTCTGGGTGTTCATCGGATTATTCCTGCCATTGGATGAGGTCAACAGTCGGGAAACATTGACGCTCGTCAAGGGCATTTGATGCTCAGCGAAACGATGCTATCAGTCTTAAAGTCAAATTCATAGAAAGGGTTCCCATGGAATCGCTGACTTGCGCTTCATCCCATGTCCCCACACATCGGCTGACGGGGCCATCCGAGTTGCCTTCGGTTAAGGTAACCTATCACGCTGTTCAGTCCGCTTTGAGCAAAGCACTCCGCGGTGAGCGACTCACCTACGAGGATGGAGTCAATCTCTATCACTCTCCAGATCTGGTTGAACTGGGTGCAGTCGCCAACGAAATGAACATGCGCCGGAATGGACGCGATGTTTACTTCAACGTCAATCGCCATATCAATCCGACCAACATCTGCGCGTTGTCGTGCAAGTTTTGCGCATTTTCGCGCAAGCCTGGCGACGAAGGTGCATATGCCTATTCAGAAGACGAGATTGCCCATCGTGCGCGCATGGCAGCTGATTCCGGTGCAACCGAAATTCACATGGTGGGTGGTCTTCATCCGCGTTGGAAATTGTCGAACTACACAAACATCATCCGTACAGTGAAAGCTGCGGCCCCCCAGGTGCACGTCAAGGCGTTCACGGCCGTCGAGCTCGACTGGCTTGCGCGCAAGGAGCGCAAACCCGTTGCCGATGTAATAGCAGAACTGCGCGATGCCGGACTCGGTAGCTTTCCCGGGGGCGGAGCTGAAATTTTTGTTCCCTACGTGCGCGAAAAAATCTGCGACACAAAACTGACCGGCGAAGGCTGGCTTGATATCCACAGAACCGCACACAAGATGGGACTGCGTTCAAACTGCACGATGCTCTATGGTCACATCGAAGATGTTTCCGCCCGCGTTGACCACATGCTACGTCTGCGTGCCCTGCAGGACGAGACGAATGGCTTCAATGTGTTTATTCCGCTGGCGTATCAACCCGAAAACAACGACCTGGGAATCAATCGACACACCTATGGTGTTGATGACCTCAAAACCATTGCGGTGGCTCGCCTGTTGATGGACAACTTCCGCAACATCAAGAGCTATTGGATCATGACCGGCGACAGAGTCGCACAGACTGCGCTGCATTACGGCGCCAACGACCTCGATGGCACAGTTGTTGAAGAGAAAATTGCAAACATGGCCGGAAGTCAAAGCGGAATGGCCATGGCGAAGAGCAAGTTGTTGAGGGTGATCCGCGATGCCGGCCGTATTCCGGTGGAGCGCTCAACCGTCTATGAATCCATCCGTCGCTTCGACAATCCAGCCGAGGACCAACTCGCATGAATCCATATTCAATCAACTGTGCTGTGAAGCCTGTTTGGCGTGAGTTTGAAAAACCCCTGAAGCAAGACAGCCTTCCTGCCGGAGCTGGTTTTCAGGAAGCGCCAACACTGGAAGAAATCAACGCCCGTGATGCTCAGCGCCAGCAGCTGATCAACGCAGGTTCACGTGCAAGCCGTGTGCACGATGAACTGATGATGAGCCAAATCCAGGCCACAGTGGATCCCCTGCTCAAGTCTGCTTACGAAACAGCGCTTTCAGGAACACGACTGTCGGGTGAACAAGGTCAAGCTCTGCTCGACAACGGTGACTTGAATCTTCTGGGATGGCTTGCCACCCGCGCAAAAGAGCGCTTCCATCCCGGCGGAAAGGTTTCCTTCCTTCTCGACCGCAATATCAACTACACAAACATCTGCCGCATTGGCTGCGACTTCTGTGCGTTTTATCGCCGCGGCCCCGAGTCCGATGCCTACGTTCTTCCAAAGGAAGACATTTTCAAGAAAATCGAAGAAACCATCGAATTGGGTGGCACTGGCACATTGATGCAAGGCGGAGTGAACCCGCACCTGAAGATTGAGTATTATGAAGATCTCTTCCGGAGCATCAAGGAGCGCTACAAGATCCACTTGCATGCACTTTCGGTGATTGAAATCGAAGGCATTGCACAAGTTTCGCGCCTGACGGTTGAGGAAACGCTTGAACGCTTGAAGGCGGCCGGTTTGGATTCCATCCCAGGAGCCGGTGCCGAGATTCTTTCAGATGAAATCCGTCTCGAGCAGAGCCCTGTGAAACGTCATAGCCATCGGTGGATCAAGGTGATGCAGGAAGCCCACAAGGCGAACTTGCCAACCACGGCCACGATGATGTTTGGCGCACTGGAAGAGCGCAAGCATGTCATTGAACACATCCTGCGCATCCGCGATGCACAGGACGAAACCCAGGGCTTCTATGCGTTCATTTTGTGGACGTTCCAGGGCGAAAACACGGAACTGGCAAAGAAGAATCCGGATATGCAGCCGACCAGTGGTGTTGAATACCTGAGGGTTCTGGCTGTGAGCCGCTTGATGATGGACAACATTCCAAACATCCAGGGCAGCTGGGTCACAATGGGGCCAAAGATTGGACAAATCTCTCTCCACTACGGCGCCAACGACATGGGCTCGATCATGATCGAAGAAAATGTCGTCAGTGCTGCGGGAACGTCCTATACGCTCGATCGCAAGAACATGATTGAACTCATCCGTCGCTCCGGATTCACTCCGGTGCAACGCGACACGTACTACAACATTCTTGCCGAGTACCCCGAGTCCCCCGCCGAGTGAAAGTTCATTCCAGTGAGAGCACCGCTCCCTGAATTCCTGATGGAAGATTGGCTCGAAGCCCACCGATTCTCTGCAAAATACAATGCCGGGGAATCGGGGCATGTTGCGCAGAGCCTGGGTGCGGTGCTGCAGGGCCTGCAACCTGATTTTGATTTTGACCTGCGCGATGCCCTTTGCAGGGAGATGCTCTGCGATGCTCCGAACATGGGTATTGATGCGTTGCGCGATGAAGTCGCGATGCTCCACCCGGGAGCGCGTCGAGAAAACGTCCTGATCACCACTGGCACCAGTGAGGCGCTCCTGCTTTTGCTTCGACAACTGGCTCCGCGCAGGGTCGCGGTCATTGTGCCGGCGTTTCAGCTTCTGACGTCTGTTCCCCGTTCACTGGGTGCCGAGATTGTAGCTCTGCCGTTGGTTTGGAAATCTGACGGTCAGCCTCATGCTCCGGTTGAGGCTTGGCAGAGGATCATCGGCGAACAGAAACCCGATGTGTTTATTTTTAATCATCCACACAATCCCTCGGGCTTGGTTTTCAACGTCCATGAACGCGAGGCTTTGTTGGAGAGCTGCGCCGCCGTGGGTTGCACGGTTGTTGGCGATGAACATTATCGTTTTTTGTGTTCGCCTGACGGGGCGAAAAATGATCCGCCCCACCTTTCGGATTTCCGGATTTCACCAGGTCCAACGGTGTGGCAGCCCTCGACCGAACGCTTTGTGACCGGAAGTTTTATCAAATGTGCTGGAACACCCGGACTGCGTATTGGCTGGTGTGTGGGAGAAGAATCGGTACTTGCTGCAATGCAGAGCGAAAAAAACTATTTGACCCATACGGTCAACCCGTTGTCCCAAAGAATTGCCTTGTGGTTCCTTGAAAGCTTTCGACGCAAACAGACTTTTTTTGCCCCGCTTTATCGGGAGTGGCAGAAAAACCGCAACGCACTTGCAACCTGGTTAAGCAAAAACGAGAACGCGTGGTTGGGTATGCCTCCCCTGGGTGGATTGGTCTCATGTATTACTCCGGTTGATGCATCAGAGAGTGCAAAGACATTTCTCAA
>JBMSQQ010000054.1:0-23619 GCA_049423385.1 Silvanigrellaceae bacterium
CAGCCTGCAGCCAGGAGTGAGGGTTGTCGAGTTCCAAACCCCAACATACGAGCGCCTGATTTTGGCTTTCAATCAGAAGGTGTTGACCCAAAATCATTGGGACACCGCCAGAGCTATCGAAGTGGCAAGGTTTGGTCAGCAAGAAGATGATGCCGTTGAGGCAAGCGCATCTGGATGGCAATCGATCGTCGAGTTTCCTGAATTCAAGGTTCATCGTTGCACTGTGCAGCCGCAGACGGTTGCAGAAGTACCTCCATTAAAGCCGCATGAGCATTCCATGATCTTTGTCATCTCAGGTGAAATAGAGATAAACTTTCGGCTTGGTGGTGAAACTGTGTCATTGTCAGCAGAGACGGCGGCGCTGTTGCCTGTTGCCACAGTACTCCTTGGGCCATCCATCCGCTGCAAGAGTTCGAAGCCAGCCATCCTGTTGTTTGTTTGATTCTTGAATTCAAGGCGACAAAAATGAATTTGGTTCAGCCGATCATTGCATTAGTTTTTGTCCAATTGCTCTTCGGTGCCCTGCCGGTGGCTTCGAAGTTTATTCTGGCTTATGCGCATCCACTCTTTGTTGTGGTTTTGCGGAGTCTGTTTGCCGCGCTATTCTTCTTTGTACTTCATCGTTTTTTTTCCACACCTTTGGAGCGCTCACGACAAGCCACCAACGAAGGTGATGTTCTGCACAAGACGGGTGAATTTTCTCTGCTTGGTCAGCCCATGCCTTTCAATATTCACCTCCAGGTTGCACTGCTGTCGTTCTTTGGAATCACCTTCAACCAGATGGCTCTTTTTATTGCACTTCCTCACACCACCGCTGCTGTGACGTCGGTGATTTCGCCTTCAATTGCGTTATTCACTCTTGTTTTCTCGGTTCTTTTGGGGCGCGAACGTTTTCAGCTGATGTCCTTCCTGGCGATCTTGATGGGGGCCTGTGGAGTGTTGGTGGTTCTGAATCCCTTCGCGTCTTCCGTTGCTGCCGGGGCGCGTCATGGTGAGGTTTGGGCAGACGTGTTGAATGTGATGAGTGCCGCGAGCTACGCATTTTACCTTGCACTGGTGGGCAGGTTGCCGACCGTGGTGGGTGCTTTTCGTTTCAGTCTGTTGCTTTTCTTCTATGGCTTTTTGATGAACCTGGTGGTCCTTGCTGTGTATTCGGGTTTGGTGAGGGTTGGTTGGATTTCTGCGCCAGCAACTTTGACGGTTCAGGGTACCCTGTCTGCGCTTCCTTCATCATTTTGGTTTGGTCTTGCTTTTCTGCTGATGGGTGCGACCGCACTCACCTATTTTCTTAACAACTGGGCGCTTCAACGGGTCAAGCCGAGCCTTGTCGGCGGTTTTGTATGCCTGCAAACGGTCTTCGGACTTTTTCTTTCCAAGCAATTGCTGAATGAGACCCTGACAAACGCCATGGTGGTTGGATCTGTTCTCATCACGTCGGGCGTGTGTGTTCTTGCCTTTCAACACCTGAGAAAAAAAAGTCTCGGTGCTTGTTGAAGCACCGAGACTTTTTTGATTCATCGGGTCGGCTCTTTTCGCACTGCAACAAATGAATCGTTCAGTGCTTCCAAGAATCGGTTCGACAAGGGCAGATCAATAACGTCCGCCGCCGCCGTATCCGCGTCCGCCGCCACCGAAGCCACGGCCACCTTGGCGAGGCTCTTGAGGACGAGCTTCGTTCACTGTGAGCTGACGGCCATCAACCTGTTGGCCGTTCAGTTGAGCGATGCTCTGTTGAGCGGCTTCAGCGGATGCCATTTCAACAAAAGCGAAACCTTTCGAACGGCCTGTTTCGCGGTCAGTCACGATGCGCGTCGAAACAACTTCGCCGAATTGCGAAAAAAGCGAAGCGAGGCTTTCTTCAGTTGAGTTATAAGACAGGTTTCCGACGTACAATTTAGCATTAGCCATGGGATCTCCAGAAAATAAAAACCACGGCACATTAACCAAGAGCAACTAACTCGCTGACCAGCTGTGGATTTTTCCCAAGACGATAGATAGCACAACCGGATCAAAAAAATAAACGATTTTATTTTTATTTTTAATCAGGGTCGTATTGTTAGAAGTTTAATCATTACGGGGCTTTGTTTGACGGGCGACTCCACGGGAGCATCTTTCCATTCTTCCCGATCGGTCAATTTCCTCAATACGGCGAGATCCACCGCATTGGTTTCATCATCAATGCATCAGCGCAATTGTATTCGACGGAACCTGGTCGGGTCAATAACTTCAGAGGGTTAGCCCAAACAGCTTGAACCCGGGATGGCAATTGCTTCGGCGGCTTGCTGCGGAAACCAACACATGCATCTATAAAACGAGCCCCGCCAGAAAATCCTTCAAACGTTGACTTTTTGGGGTTGAAAGCAACGTTGCGGTTTCGCCTGATTCGACGATTTTCCCGGCATCGAAAAAATGGCAAAACTTTGAGACCTGGCGTGCGAACGTCATCTCGTGGGTGACGACAATCATGGTCATGCCCGACTGGGCAATGTCTTTGAGAAGCATCAAGACATCGGCGACAAGTTCGGGGTCGAGTGCACTTGTCGGCTCATCACATAAAAGAATTTCCGGATTCACAGCGAGCGCCCGCGCGATGGCCACCCGTTGCTGCTGGCCGCCCGACAGCATCTTTGGGTACTTTTGAATGTGTGCAGCAAGACCGACCCGTTCGAGCAACTCCTTCGCACGCTTTTGCGCATCCGTCTTGTTGAGGCCGCATCTCAGGTGAGGCACAAGAGCCACATTTTCAAGGGCATTGAGGTGCGGAAAAAGTTCAAAACGCTGAAAGATCATCGCGGTTTTGCGTCTAATCAGATGGGCCGAATTCGGATCTTTGTATTGTTCACCAAAGATCCGAATGGTTCCGCGCGTGATGGTTTCGAGTCCGTTGATGGTTCGCAAGCAGGTGCTTTTTCCCGAGCCTGAAGGTCCAATCAGGCACGTCACTTCACCGGGCTGAATACTCAGATTCACGTCCTGCAATGCGTGTGTGACGTGCGAGCTCGTTCGGAAAACCTTTTCGACCTGGATGAGTTCAACCGCTGGAGTCATTGGTTTGTTTTCCTTTCCCTAAGCGGTTTTCAAGTCGCCGGAAAAGCGCAATTCGATGCGTCTTCCCAGCTGCGAGAGCAGTGTGTTGAGGAAAAAATACACGACCGCCACCAGAAACCACACTTCAAAACTTTTGAAACTGATGGCCACCATGTTGGATGCCGACTTGGTGAGCTCAACAATCGAGATGACGCTGACAAGACTGCTGTCCTTCACGAGACTCACGTACTGCCCGACCAGCGATGGCATGATGCGGCGCATTGCCAGTGGAGCCACAATGTAACGTGCTGTTTGAAATCGGGTTAGACCCAGACTCAGGGCTGCATCCTGTGGCCCCTTGTCAAGGTTCACAAGAGTGCCGCGCACCAGTTCAGCAATGTATGCCCCACAGAAAAGGCTCAACGTGGCAACGCCGGCCTGTTCGGCTGACATCTGAAAGGCTGAGGCGACAACGAAATACATGACGTAGAGTTGCACCAGCACGGGAGTATTGCGGAAGATTTCAACAAAGAGATGAGCCGTGTTGCGTGCGAATGGTGTGCCGGCATGAAGAATGATGCCAACGAACAAACCCGTGAGAGTGCCAAAGAGAATCGAAAGAGCACTCACCCACAATGTACCCCAAAGGCCATGCAGGAGCAGACCCGGGGCGTTGGTTTCCGACACCCAAAAGTATTCCTTCAGCGAGATGAAATCCCATTCATAATCCAACGACCTGAAGCCGCTGAAAAGCGAGATCGCGATGAGGCTCAGCACAAGAGCCGTGAAGAGCGTCCAAAGAACCGAGCGCGGTTGTTCCAGCATCAGGCCATTGTCTCCGTGAGTCGAGCAGATCTGCACCAAAGATACACACCCAGCTCTAGGAATCTTGTTCATTCGAATTTGAGTGGTAAAGTTTCGCATGATTCTTTTGGGTTGAAAAGTATTTTGGGCCAAGGTTGGCCTTGGGGAGTCACCATGGTGTTGCAGGGTCGCTCGCGTCGGTTTTTTTTGTCCTCCATATTCACCGCTGTTTTGGGTGTTTGCGTTCAATCAAATCGTGCTCTCGCTGCCGAGACGCTTGTTGATGTGAAAACCAGAAAAGAGCTGCGCGTTGGCTTGGATCCTGGGTTTATTCCTTTTGAGATGAAGAATCCCAAGGGCGAGATGATCGGTTTCGACATCGACATGATCCAGGGCTTCGCAGCATCGTTGGGTGCAAAGGCGACGTTTGTCGACACCCGTTGGGAAGGGATTATTCCTGCGCTGATGGCAAAAAAGTTCGATCTCATTGTGTCGGGAATGACCATCACCGAGGAGCGCAAAAAGACGGTGCTGTTTTCTGCTCCCTACTATCGGGCTGGTCTTCTTGCGCTGGTTTCCGGCAAGCGCAAGGAAACAGTCCGCAAAGCGGGCGACCTCAATACCAAAGGCATCAACATTGCGGTCAAGGTGGGAACAACGGCCGATCAGTTTGCCGCCAAAACATATCCGAAAGCGACCATCCGCAAGTTGGATTCAGAGTCCGATTGCGCGAATGCAGTGTCGCTTGGAAAAGTCGATGCCTTCATTTACGACAAACCTTATCTGGAACTTTTTGCAGCCAAAAATACTCAAAAAGTCTTTCTTTTGCCCGACAATCTGACCGTTGAGGATTTCGGTGTTGCAGCCCGCAAAGCTGATTCAACCCTGATTGCCGCTTTCAACGAATATTTGACGAGCTGGAAGAAAAACGGAGGCTATGATCGAAGCATCCGAACCCATTTTGTGGAAATGCCCTGGGCATCATCAATGCCGCTCTTCAAGTGAGGACAGCATGGAACACCAGATCAACGAGCTGTTGCAGTCTGTGGCCCACTCTCCTTTTTTGGTTTTTTCACTACTCTTCCTCGTAATGTATGCGAGCAGTTTTGGTTTGCCGCTGCCGGAAGAAGTCACGCTCCTCACGCTGGGTTTTTTGGTGTGGGTTGGCAACAACCCTGATCCCGAGACTGGCCTGACCGCGGCCAACGGCATCAATATTCATATGGCCGCATGGTTGGCATTTGTAGCCGTGTTGTCGAGTGATTTTCTGGTTTACGAACTCGGGCACAGATTTGGCAACAGGATACTTTCGTTGCCGGTTCTCAATAAACTTGCCCAACCGGCATTGCTGGACAAGGTGAGGACCTGGATGGACCGCTGGGGGTTTTGGGCAGCAGGAGTGTTCCGGTTTACGCCTGGTATCCGTTTTCCTGGTCACTTGAGCTGCGGGATGCTTGGCGTATCGAGAATAAAGTTTTGCCTGGTTGATGGATTCGCAGCTCTCATCAGCGTTCCGACGCAAGTCTATCTGGTTGGTCATTATGGTCGAGAAATAATTGACCTCATCAAGAAATATCAACCTTGGGCAATTGCCATTTTGGTTCTTGTCGTTCTGATTCATTATCGTAAAGAAATTTTCAGGCGAAAAACATCCTCTGGGAAAATCACCACTTTTTGAAATGTGTTTGCCGATGAATTTCAACCCAGACAGGAATCTAGCCTGAATTGTAAGTTGTAATTATCCAATTTCACGGTTATTTTTGGCGAGATTTATTTTATTGCTTCAAAGTGCCGATCAGCACTGCATGTGGTGGCATCGTTTTAAATTTCTGTTGGTTTTTGCGCTTGTCGCCTGTGGCGGAGCGACAAGCACTTCGTCGAGCTGTCTTCAGTCCGTTTCCACGACAAGCAATGGTCAGTCTTCACAGTTTGTGCCTGCAGGGGGATACATAGGTTTCGCGGATAGAGGCTGTACCGCGAGTTTCTCACTGGTTTCCTCTGACCTGAATTCCATCAAGGTGGATGCATACACCGCCAGTCATTGCAGCCGTGACGACAAGCCCGAAAATGAGAAAGTCACAGTTTCGGTGCACCTGCCGGCAACAAAAAACACGGCTGCGGGTTATCTCAAGAACCTGGCCGCGAGGGATGAGTTTTTTGAGCGTCGTGCGGCCTTTGTTGATGATGTTCGCAAACTCAACAACAATCGTGCAGCATTTATCGCGGAGTCTATTTCCAAAATCCCATCGTTCGGCACCTGGTGGTCATTGACCCGCCTGGATTCAACACCCGCAACAGAGCAGGAAAAACGCAATCTTTGCTTGCTGAAACTCAAAAGCGATGAATCGCTTTCACCAAACACCTATCGCCATTGCTGGAGTGTTTTCGACACTGGATTTCGAAGCCTCGTGCTGCTCAAATCGGATATTGGCGAATCGGCATTCACGAGACTTCGTGTCCATCTCAATCAAAAATCGGTTGAACAGAAAAATTTTCTGGACAGCAATCCCCAGTTGCGCCAGCAACATGATCTCTGGACTCGCCAAACACAAGCACGGATGGGTGCATTCCGACTCCTGAATTTCGTAAAGCTTGCAGCCTTTTTGAACTTCGAGATGTGCGGGAAATATATTCCAGCCAGTTCAGCCGACAAATCGGCCTGCACCGTGAGGCAAAACCTTGTGGAGTTGGCTGCAAAGCATCTGGTCGAAGTCGATTATGATGGAAAGAAGAAAAACGTTTTGGAGAAGGCCAGGGAGCTTGGCTTGGGCATCGACATGCCGGTGCCAGTTGCTGAATACTATTCACCCTTTGAAATTACAGAATTTCAGGATGACATGGAGTGGCGTGCCGACACTTTCTTTATTGAAAAATTCAACCAGGACATCACGTCCCTTGCGCAGCTCCTTCAAGTGCAAAACAGTCAATTGTCGCAATTTCCTGCGAGCTTTTTCGTGACTTCAAACATTCGCTCAGCGAATTCAAATGCGGTTGAGTTCGGCTCTGTTCCATTCAGTTCAATCTCGGAGCAGAACAAGCCTGTCGATGCGGTTGGCCTCAGTGAAAATGCGGGAATAATGAAGCTCTATTTCAAAAACCTTATCAGTCCATTGAAGTTCGCAAAGACCGACAGCGGATCGATGATCACCGTTGCTGGAATTGTCCCCCTGTTGGCGCTCAACACAGTCAATGACGAACCCACATCCGGAGGAGCTTCGATACTCGCACTTCCAGAAGCCGAACCCGAAACCGGAACCACCAATGGAAAATACGCGAGCAGTTGCAGCATTCGTTGAGCCGCGGCCCTCTTGGGGACAGGTCTTAAAATTTGAAGCCAATTCCAAGTGCAGGATAGGCGGTTCTAGAATTGATTTTGTAGTCTGCCGTGACGTGAAACAGCATCGTTGCTCCTGAATAAAGCATGCCTGCTCCAACGAATGGGCTTCCTGCGGAAAGGCCGCTGCCCGAGCTTCCCGTTCCAAGGCCAAAAGACATGCCGCCTTCGAGAAATCCTTTCCAGGGTCCGGCGCCCGGAAACCACTTCACGTCGAAGTCTCCCCATGTCGCAACGTCTGTTCCATCGGTGTTGCTTTTGCCATACAGACCACCGATACCCAACTCGAATCCAAGCGAGCCTGCCGACTGGTAGAGGAAATTCAAACCCACATTTGAACCAGCTGGATTGTTGAATCCCAGCAGCATTCCCCACTGTCCGGCGTGTGCACTGTGCGACGGCAAAATCGTCGAACCCAGAGCAGTGAAGCATGCGACTGTTTTAATGAGAAATTCACCATTGAAATTGGACATGATCTTTGGCTTCCCTTCGTTTCAACTTGCTTTCAGATTTTGCTGTTGTTCCCTGAAGACGGCCATCACGTTCAAGAACGACTCGGGGAGCCGTTTGAGTGTTTCCACTTTCAAGTTGTCGGGCACACCAAAAAAGGCTTCGGCAACCGCTCCTGCAATTGCGGCTGTCGTGTCGGAATCACCGCCCAGGGAAACTGCATTGCGGATGGCGTCTTCCGTTGTGTTGGCCTCGAAGACTGAAAGAAACGCTTGTGGAATGACAACCGGCGCGCTCGAATCGAATTCAACGCCGGGTCTGATTTCGTTCAATGTTTTGCCAAAATCATATCCATAAGTATCAGCAAGGACTTGTTTGAGCTGTTCTATCTGGAGTCCTGTGCGTCCAAGGTAAATGGCATGTGCAACAGCCCGCGCTGCCTTGATTGCTTCCGGATGCGCATGGGTTGCGACTGCAGATTTTTCTGCTTCCGAGAGGGTGAGAGGAAGCGAATCGAATGCCCATCCGATGGGGCTCACGCGAGCCGCGGGACCAACGCCGAGGCTATTGTAGGGTTCATCTCCACCCGTGTAGAGCCAAAATTTGAAATTGCTTCCGAATCCACCTGGTACATCGATGTTATCTTTTGCAAATTTGCGGATGTTGAACTGATAGCCTTGTGCGTTGTTTATTGAATGCGCAATGGCAATGGTCAGGACGGTTTCGTCCGTGTATCGCGACAGTGGACTGAACAGTTCAAACGTTGTGTTCTTGATTGGATCGCGTTCGTAAACGGACCCGATGATATCCCCGAGCAATGCGCCAATCATGTGGTCTACCTCACAAGCGAAAGGTATGGCCCAATGGGGCCCATGACTGGATGTTAAGCAGACTTTTGCTCGGCAGTGAGGGCAGGTATTGCAGCGGTTTTCAGCGGACTTTTTGATAGTCGATACGGGCGGTGAATTTTTCCAGGCTGGAACCTTTTTGCTTGCGGACAATCGATGGAGTCTCAAGCGCCAAGGGTCTATAACCTTCGGGCGATTTTTGGAAAGTCATGAAAATTGGTTTCACCAGTTTTTTGAGTAAAAAATTGCTGAGCGAAAGATTGACGCACAAATCGCCACTCAATTCCCGGCAATTTTTACCCTGACCCGCGATTTCGAAGGCGAGCACCATTCCCCGTTCGGCGATCGCCAGTTTCACCGGAATCTTTTGGCCTTTCTCAAACATCGGGGTGAAAGGACTCATGTAGGCCATCAAGGACCCTGGTGCGACCGTGTTGTCTGTCAGTTTTTCGCTCGATGAAGATGATTTTCCGTTTTGGGTGAAAGTCATGAACACTTCACCTGCCTTGGCTTCCACTCGCGCCTCGTCGCCGGTTTGGAACTGTTTCATGGCATAAGATTTGAACTGACCCCGGGCATCGTATTCCGTTTGTTCGTCGACAAGAATTTTTCCCGCAAGATCCTTTTGTTGAATCTGCGTGGACAGTGCAACGCCGTTTTTTGATTTGTGGATGTATTGGATATTGAAAAGGACACCTTCTTCCAGTGCATCTGCATCACGCACAGTGCCCTGACCCATGACTACAACTTCTGCAGGTGCGGCTTGGGCTGCAGGAAACGACAAGAGCTGAATCGACGCTGCACAACCGATGAGAAGCAATAACCTATGCATGGCACGTCACTCCCGACGATCAACTTCCGCCGGCATTTCCGGCTCTTCGCGTGGAAAATAGACAACTACTGTTTTGCAAGTCAACCCTGATCTTTGGGGCCGTTGTCGCGGCTTTTAGTGTTAACATTCTGGAATAACTATAGAAGTTGGTTTGGGCTTTTGTTTTTAAACTTCCTGGGATAGTTGCAATCTCGGCCTGCTGGTCAACATTTACGTCATTCTTGCTGAGTTGTTTCAGCAATGGAGGCTTTTGTGCATCAATTCCATAGCCGAATTCTCTTTTCGATTTTGCCATTCGCCGTGTTCGCGCTTTTTTCCTGTCGCGCGATCGAAAGCGTGGACAAGGTGGAAAAGTCGACCGCCGAGGTTGGTGAGAAGATGGACAAGACAAACGACGGCATCGACCGGACCAACCGCAAGATGGATGAAACGAACGGCAGCATCGATGAAACAAATAAAAAAATGGACGACGTTCGTCGGCAGATGAACGACATGAACAACAAGCTTGTCGAAACCAATCAACGTATGGAGACAATGAACCGGGCTTTGGATCGCATGTATCAGGATCTTCGCCAGGGCGACGCACTCAATGCCCGCCTCAAGACAATTGAAAAAATGGAAGAGACTCCGCATCTTGTCGGCAAGACTGTCTATGCAGCGCAGTATTTCATGTCTTTTGAATACCAACTTTGGAAGGGTATTGGATTCGATGACCCGGAGATGCAGTTGGTTCTCAAAAGAAGTGCGGTGGACGAATTTGTGCAGATTCTTCGCCGATTGGTTCAAAAAGACTTTCCGGTGGATGCTCTTGACGACAGCAACGATGTGGCATCGGCAAAAGCACTTGCCTTGTCGATGCATATGCTGAATGAAAATTCGGAACTCGATCTCAAGAAGAAAAACATGGCGTTGGAATCGATGCGCGATCTGTTGAAGGAATCGCTCACATATGGGCATCAGCTCAGCCAATCCAGAATCACCTCCGAAGACATTCCCGAGTTTGCCAAGGTCGCACTCAAAGAGCCGGAACTGGTCCGCTATTTGTTTGATTTGCGCGTGAACATACTGCCGGCACTTGTGGTGAGCTACCTTTCAGAAGTCAGTGCTGATGATTTGTGGAAGCGGTGGTCGACCCGAGCCTCCGTTGTCATGAAAAGTTGGACGGCCCGCACGGAAAACCTCAACGAATTGCAATTGCAGGAATACGTTCGTTGGTTGAGCTGGGCGAATGCAGATGTTGAGTTCCTGAAGAGCATCGGCATGCATCCACGACGTGATAAAATGCTGATCCGAACCCTGCAAAACATGCAGTTTATTGAGGAGAAATCAATATCCTCTGGTTCTGCGGCGAATTCTACAAAGCAGCGCGCGCTCAATGGCCTCAGAAGCGAACTTGAGCGTTACCTCAAGAATGTGAATTGAGCTCACCCACACGGTCCGCAGCATGTCTTCAGAAATCGACACTACCCTTAAATATCGCGACCAGCACAAAGAGCGTCTTGCCTGGATGCCGTGGTTGTATGATTCGCTCAAGCCGCACCAGATGGAGTGGGCGAGGGAGTGGCAAACGGAAATCCAGCGCCGGCTGATGGACCTTGAGACGGTCCGCATTGCAGAAAATTGTTTTGTAGCTCCCTCAGCTCGATTGTTTGCGGAGCCGGGTCGGCTGATTGATGTTGGAGCCGGTGCCCGGATTGCAGCAGATGTTTTTCTTCACGGTCCGATTCGACTTTTCGAGAATGTGAGTCTCAACGCACGGGTTACGATTGATGGTGGTTCGGCGGGTGTCAGCATCGGGCCTGACACAAGAATTGCAACGGGAACCTCTATTTTTGCCTTTGATCACGGAATGCACCCTGACCGGCTTGTGCGCGAGCAGCCCGTTCGCTCACGCGGAATCATCATTGGTGCGGATGTCTGGATTGGAGCCAATGTCTCCATCACGGACGGTGTGCGCATCGGCGACCATGCCGTTGTTGCAATGGGAGCCGTTGTCACCCGCGATGTTGAGCCATGGCAAATTGTTGCCGGGGTGCCGGCAAAGCCTGTTGGTGATCGGCGCAACAGGCGATAATTCCATTGGATGAATCAAATCGACATGCGTTTGGTGCTCGACAGTCCACCATCGACGGCCATCGTTTGTCCCGTGATCATCCGGCTCCGCTGACTCAACAAAAATGAAATGGCTTCTGCTTGATCATCAGGTTCTGCAAGTTTCTGAATCGCCTGAAGTTGAAGACTCGATTTGAGAGCGTTTTCGTTTTCAACGATTCGCTGACTCATTCTGGAGCGGGTCAAGCCGGGTGCAACACAATTGAAACGGATGGGTGCGTAGGTTGCAGCACAAGAACGAACCAACGCTTCCAGGGCGCCCTTGGCAGCTGCAATCGCCTCATGATTTTGCAGGCCGATTCTGCTGGCCGTGCTGGATATCAACACCACGCTGCCATCTCCTTGTTGCTTCATCAGCGGAAGAACGCACCGCAGTCCTACATATGCCGTTGTGACGTGTCTGCGCATCACATCTTCCCATTCCTCGAGGCGCGTGAGGTGGAGTGGCTTGAGCAGGATCGAACCAGAAAAGTGTGCATATCCGTCCAACCGTTGCCACTGCTCAAATGCTGTTCGGATGGAGTCACCGACAAATTTTTCATCGAGTGCCGAACCCTGGAAGGCGATGTGTTCAACATCTGGCTGAAATCCGATCGGATTTTCTGAAAGCAAGACAAAACGTGCATCCGGGTTGAGCTGAATGACTGCCCGCGCAATTGCGGAGTTGGCTCCCTGAACAATATAAACTGGCTTGCTCATTTGTTTGTCCTTTGTTTTGTAGAGGCAGGTTAGCACGACATCAGCGGATCTCCGAAGGTGCGCTCCTTGGCTTGTGTTTGCGGCATTTTCCGGGAATAATTTGGCGGTTGAAATTGAATCGTGCGTCGCAGTTTTCCACGGAAGGAAGAATCATGATGCTTTGTTTTCTGCGTAAGCGTTCAGTGAAATCCAGATTTTGTGGATTGTTGCTTGCATCTATGGCGTTCCCGCTGATGCTTGCCAATTCTCCTGTGGCAGTTGCTGCAGAGGCCCGCCCGGAGAGATTTTCCCTGGAAACAATTCGCAGGCATCTGACGAATTCGAAAGCTTCGTGGCAGGCTGGTCGGACAAGTGTTTCCGAACTCGACAGCTCCGAGCAAAAACGTTTGTTGGGCGCACCCCTTTCAGACGTTCGGACAAACGGTGATTATGGAAAAAGCACCCGAGCTTTGGAAGAGGGACTTCCTGAAAAATTCGACTGGCGCAACATGAACGGGCTCGACTTCGTCAGTCCGGTCAAGAATCAGGGCAGGTGCGGGAGTTGCGTTGCCTTTGCTGCAACCTCGACCCTGGAGACCCAATTCAATATTGTGACCCAATCGCTGGCTCATGCCTGGTCGTTTTCTCCACAACATTTGTTCTCTTGCGGTGGTGGCTCGTGCGACACGGGTTGGTTCCCATCGACAGCAATGGATTCGCTCATCGACGACGGCGTTCCGGAGGAAGCCTGCTTTCCCTACAAGAGCGGGGCATTGGGAGAAAATCTCTCCTGTCGCAAAACATGCAGCGATTCAAAGGTCCGCAGCACGAAAGCTGAACTGAGGGTGCGCAGCAAGCCAATCCTAGGTGCAAGCATCGACGAAGTTAAAAAAGCGCTCCTCAACGGCCCTTTGATGACGACCATGAAAGTGTTCAACGATTTTTATTTCTATAAGGGCGGAGTTTATCGCCACCAAAAAGGCTCCATTGCAGGTGGACATGCTGTCATGCTGGTGGGTTGGAGCAACGAAGATCGTGCCTGGATTGTCCGCAACAGCTGGGGAACAGACTGGGGTGAGCAGGGAGATTTTCGCATCGCCTGGGATGATCCCAGTGGCGTCGGCGGTTTGTTTTTTGGAATGCAGGCGCGAAAGGATTTTTCTGCGCCAGTGCTTGAAGGGCTCGTCGATGCGCGCACCATCCGCAAGCCGGTGGAACTTTCCATCCGCGGATACAACGTTTCATTCCTTTCGGCCGCGCTTGAAATTCGTGGCGGCGGCTCTGCAGCGTTGGTCTCAAAGCCTTTTGGTGCTGATGGGAAATTGTTATTCAACCCGGGCGAATTTGCAGATGGAGTATACACTGTTCAGGCAAGAACCGTGTTGGCCGACGGTGGTCAGCGCATTTCGCATGCCCGTCTCGTTTATCTTCGCAATGGTCCTGCCTCGGCGACCATCAAGATCGAACGCATGACACCCAACATGAATGTCTGGGACAAGATCGTTCCCCAATTTGTGGTGACCAGTAAACCTGTACCGTTGGCGCAGGTGCGTTACAAGATTGAAAATTCAAAAGGGGTGATTGTTCGCGTGCGGCATACGGATCATACTGCCGACAAAGTTGCCATGAGTTTCAATCCGGAAGGCTTGCCTCTTGGCAGTTATGTGTTGGTTGCGGAAGCCGTCTCGGATGAGGGGGAAGTGCTGGCTTCCGATCGGTTGCCGTTCAACATCATCGAGCGCTGAACTGCGCGCTCTTCAACTTGCCTCGGGTTCAATCTTCAGGGGCTGAAGACTTTCCCTTGGGAATGCAAGTTCGAGGGCCTTCAGCAGGCCATGTGTGTTCTCGAACGGGAACATATGCCCTCCGTTCGGCACCTGCAGCCAGCGAGTTCGCGGGAAGAATTGATGGAAATACCTGATCGCCTTGGGGTCGCAAATCTTGCTGTCGCTGCCCGCGATGAGTTCCACGCGCAGCTGTTTTCTCTTCTCTGCGTTCATTTTTAAAAACAGGGGCGTGTGCAGGGCGGGTTGGCTTTCAAAAAGATCCGCCTCCCATTCCGGGTCGTGCTTGAGTTTGAGCGAAGCATCCTG
The DNA here is from genome assembly GCA_049423385.1 of Silvanigrellaceae bacterium. Lineage (GTDB taxonomy): Bacteria > Bdellovibrionota_B > Oligoflexia > Silvanigrellales > Silvanigrellaceae > RFOM01. The sequence continues at coordinate 14,179 of JBMSQQ010000054.1, forward strand.
CTGCTCGTCAAAATTTGCATCGATATAGTGTTCGATGTGATGGTCAGCCCAGTTCCTGAAAAACGGGTTTCGCTTGAACGCAACCATGGCCTGCTTCCGGTTTCTGAAGAGTCGCTTTCGTCTGCGTGCAGGACGACTCAAGGGGTGAATTCCCCGTTGTTGAAACAGGCATGCAGTTGCCCAAAGAAATGCACTCGACGGGGGCAACAAGGGCATGTCGAGCAGCACGACGTGTTCCACCTCGGCTTCTTCAGCGGCATAGAGGGACAGCCAGCCACCCAAGCTATGTCCCGCCAAACTCCAAAATCCTGGAAATTGACCCTTCAGTTTTCCGAACAGCGATTTGAGGTCGGTACAAAGTGTCCATGGAATTTTTGCAAGACCTTCCTTATAGGCAAGGTCGGTCCCCAGCGTATTTCCTCCATGTCCCCTGGCATCGAACGTGAAAACGTTGATCCCGATTTCATCTGACCATCTTTGAAGAACGTTCATGTACGAGAGTGCGGCTATTCCCGTTGCATGGGAAAAAAGAACGAAGCGATCCGAGAGCCCGCAGGAAGGGCTAAACTGGTACACATTGATGCCATCGATGCAGAGAGTTTTCATATCATGGAGATCGGCAGGTTTGAGCAAACCTGAAGCTCTAACAGACCAATTTTTTTGATTTTTATCAGGGCGATTTGAGATTTAATACAAGTTTTTGAAAAAACTGATCAATTTTTAGCGCCCTGGCTCAACAATGCGGAGGCACAAAGCTTGTAAAGGATGCGTGCACCCACGTTTCCGTCCCATTCATCACCCTTGCGACCCGACGGTGCAACCTCGTTGAGGTCGAAACCAACAATCTTTCGACCCGAAGTTGCAAGCGCTTTCAGTAGAAACATGGCCTGATGAAAGGATAAACCTCCTGCAACCGGTGTTCCCGTGGATGGGCACAACGACGGCTCGAGCCCGTCGATGTCGAAACTGACGTAAACATGTTCCGGCAGATGGCCAACAATCTCCTTCGCCAGTTTCGCAAATGTTTTTCCCTCAAACAATTGATCGCGAATCATGAAATCGAAATAGCATTTAATCTTCTTGTGGGTTGTAGCCAACTGATACTCTTCATCACAAAAATCCCGAATGCCGACCTGAACGAGTTTGCTGACACCTGGGATTTTATGAATCACATTGTTCATGATGCTGGCATGGGAGTGCTCGAATCCTTCATAAGCGGTGCGCAGGTCTGCATGCGCATCAACATGGAGGATACCGAGTTTCGGAAATTTCTGTGCAACCGCCTGCACGGCACCAAAAGAAACGCTATGGTCGCCGCCAACGATTCCAACAATCTTTTTAGCCTGAAGGTTTGTTTTTGCTCGTTCGAAGACGATCGCGTTCAACTCGTGGGAAATCTTGTTTGCTTTTTGCAATTTCGTCTTGAGAGCTTTGCTGTTGCCAATCTTTCCACCCTTGGCAATCACCGGCTTTGAGAGCTGACAACCTGTTTTGTTGAGTTTGCGGATTTTTTCAGACTCCTTTTCCATGTGGATTCCGAATTCCCACGGACGCGCGAGTCCGTGTTCTGCAAATTCCGCATCAAACAAATCCAGCTGAGGACTCGCATTGAGAATGGCTTTTGGACCCGAAGCCGTTCCACGGCCATAGCTGGTTGTCATTTCAAATGGGACGGGAACAAGAATCACATTGGATTCCTTGGCGGAGAACGGCAGTCCAAACACGTCTCCGTTGGAACTGCCTGCACCATTCGGGTCGAACTTGCGGATATCTGCTTTTTTCATTGGATGAATTCTTTGTGCAGGGCATTGACTGCCGAAGTGAGCGATTTCTTGTCGATGAGGCAGGCGACCTTGATTTCCGATGTTGTCACCAGACGAATGTCCGTTCCGGCTGTCGACAAGGCCTTGAACATGCGGGCAGCAACACCAGCATGCACTCGCATTCCGACGCCAACAATACTGACCTTGGCGACGTCCTGGTTCACTTCAATTTTGCATTCAGGCGCGATTGCTTTCAATACGTCGCGGGTTTTCGGAACATCCGTGCCGGCAACCGTGAAGTGAATGATCAGACCCTGTGAGCGCACTTCCTGGTTGATCACGTCCACGTTGATGCCGTTCTTTGCAAGTGCACCGAAAACATCGGCAAGCGTGTTCGTCGTGTGCGGAACTGGTCCCATTGTGAACCATGCTTCGTCTGCAGAATGAGCAACACCTGTGACCAATTCACCTTCAATAGGTTCGTTGTCGGAGATCATTTCTGTTCCTTCATCTTTGCTGAAAGTGTTTTTGACAAAAAGCCGGATTCCCCATTTTGCAGCAAGATGAACACTGCGTATGTGGAGCACCTTGCTGCCCTGGCTTGCCATTTCGAGCATTTCTTCGTGGCGGATCCTGCGAATGATGCGAGCATCGCTGCAGATGCGTGGATCGGCGCTGAAAACTCCGTCAACGTCCGTGTAGATCACGCATTCCTTCGCACCGATTCCCGCTGCAATTGCAACAGCCGATGTGTCTGAACCACCGCGTCCGAGCGAGGTGAAAAAACCGTCCTGGGTGACACCCTGGAATCCTGCAATGATGGGGATTTCTCCACGTTCAACGTGCTTGAGGATTGCTTCCTTGTTGACCGACTGGATGGTCGCGCGCGAATGCAGGTCTGTTGTGACAATTCCTGCGTGGGGAGCGAGCATCGGAACAGGATTCAGTCCTTTTTTTCTGAGCGCAAAGCTGAGCAATGCAACCGAGACCTGCTCTCCACTTGCAACAAGCAGATCGTACTCCGGAGAGTCTGTTTGATCCGTGAAGTGTTTTGCCATTCCGACCAGGCGGTTTGTTTCACCTGCCATGGCCGAGACGACCACTGCCGATGGACCTTTTTCTGCACAGAGGTTGGCGACGTGCTCAATGCGCTCCAGTGAGCCCATGCTCGTGCCACCAAATTTGAAGACGGGTCCAACGCGCATTCCGGCAGCCGCTGATGCAATGTTTCCCGCAGATTGATATTGAAGCGTCATGACAGGAAGCCTCTCTTGGAAGACTTCCCTTGCTACTAGTTGAGTTGAAAGTTTCTGACAAGTTGCAGAGACGATCGTGGGCCGGAGTCAGGACGCACGGTCGTTGCTGCTGGTCACCGATTCCAAACCACCTTGGGAAACCTGGTTTCGGCCGGCTGATTTTGCCTGATAAAGGGCTTTGTCGGCCATCTGCAGGAGGCTGTTCATATCGGAGGCGCCGCCGCCTTCGATGTAGGTTGCCGAACCAACACTCACGGTCACCACATTGCAGGCTGAATTGTTTTCATGACGAATAGAAAGGCCCCGGACGGTCTCCAGGATCCTCTGACCAATCACTCCAGCTCCTGCAGCGTCGGTATCCGGGAGTATGATGGCGAATTCTTCACCACCATATCTCGCAAGCATGTCACCGGGTCGCTTGATGGAGGCCGACACTTCCTGCGCCAACTTTCGCAGGCACAAATCACCTGCCTGGTGACCATAGGTGTCGTTGAACAGCTTGAAATGATCCACGTCAAACAGAAGCAGCGAAATTGGGCGGTGATTTCGTCTTGCCCGTTTGAATTCCTGTTCCAGGGTTTGATCAAAAGCACGTCTGTTTGCAACACCGGTGAGTTGATCAATCAGTGAGAGTTTCATCAGCACCTGAGTCAGGTCGCGCAGCTGATTGGCAATTTCGGTGATTTCATTCTCTCGGGCTTTTCTTCGGTCAATCTCGTGGTTCAATCTCAGGCTTGAGTGTATCCGCGCTTTGGCTTCGGAACGGTTGATTGGCTTGCGCAGGAAATCGTTTGCACCATAGGCATAGGCAGTGCGCACATGTTGATCAAAATCCATTTCGGAAGTCACAATGATGGGGATATCCTTGTATCGAACATCGGTCTTCAACATCCTCAGAAAATCCAGCGATTCCGGAACCTGATCGAGGTCGAGGATCAACAAATTTATGTCTACCCTGATGTTTTGTTGATTGCAGCCCAGAAGGTTCATCGTTTCCTTCAATTTCGAGAGATCGTCGGTGCAGAGCGAGTCAAAATGCCCGGCCTCTTGCAAAACCTCTGTTAAATCAGACAGATGTTGCTTGTCGTGGTCATATACTGCAATCGACATGTCGCCCCACCTCCATACCATGGGGTTTTCGGCCAATTTCGGGCGAACTTTAGAGTTGGAGCGAAATGAAAAATCAGCAGAGGTCTTGGAGGGATGCGGCAGACATGGCATACATTCCACGCTCTCATTTTGAACTTCAACCGCCTCGGAGACATCTGCCTTGAATGCACCGACACGCCCTTATTTGAGTTGGCCCAGCATGCCTGGAGCGCAGACGATATCTGAATTTGAAATTGACGGAGTGTCGCTGTCCAAGTTGAGGGAGCTTGAAAAAGGGCCCCTGTTTGCGACATCGTTGAACGCCGTGCGCCAACGGGCGGAAGTCTACGTGAATCGACTCGCAAGTCATTTTCCAACTTCCAAAATCTTTTATGCGATCAAAGCCAATGCTGCTCCTGCCATTCTGCGCGAGGTGACTCGGGCAGGTTGTGGTGTCGACATTGTGTCAATCGGCGAATTCCGGGCAGCCCGGGCAGCCGGTGTCCCGGCATCGGAGATTTGCTTTGCCGGCGTGGGCAAACTGAAATCCGAAATCATTGAAGCCTATGAATCTGGCTTGGGTGTCATCAATGTTGAGCACGCACAGGAGTTGTCATTCGTCTTGGATTTGTGGGCGGAGAAGCGCAGGACAATCGAGGGTGCAAAATCAAAATCGGGAGCCCAGTCGGCTGGTGCTTCAGGGAGTCACCCGAATCAACCGCTTGTCGCGATTCGCCTGAATCCATGTGTCGAATCGCAAACCCATCCGCATCTGAAAACAGGTGCGCTTGATTCCAAGTTCGGCTTGCTGCTCTCACAAATCGACGAATGGGTGCAGGGAACCCGGATGCGGTTTACAAAACAGGGGCAATTCGATGAACCAGGGTTTGCCGATTTTGTGGGTCCATTGCGTGGATTGCACGTTCACATCGGTTCACAGCTGCAGAGCCATGATGTTTTTCCTTTGGTTGTCCAGCGCATCAAGGAATGCGTGAGCATGCTGAATGCCAAAGGGATTGTGATCGACCATCTCGATCTTGGTGGTGGTCTTGGCGTGGGGCCATCGGGTGTCCCCACAGACGCATCCGACATCGAGGCTCACGTGGACTTTCAAGCAAATGCCTTGAAAGGGATGATTGCTTCAGAGCCGGAGTTGCAAAAGATCTGGGGAGTGAACTGTGAAAAGCTGAGCGTTTGTCTGGAGCCTGGCCGAAGCATGGTGGCCAGCAGCACTGTGTTTTTAAGTGAAGTTCTTTATGAAAAGGCCAATCTGGAGTCCGTCCGGTTCGCATATGTCGACGCGGGAATGAATGCTTTTCCAAGGCCGGCAATTTATGGCGCGGAGCATGCAACAGCCTGTGCCAACAAGCCCAACGTCAATCTCATTTCCTACAAGGTTTTTGGCCCCGTGTGCGAAAGCGGAGACGTTCTTGCCCGTGAGGCGCGATTGCCGCAATTGTTTGCCGGTGACGTGGTGGCATTCTTTGAAGCGGGAGCCTATTGTCGCTCGATGGCGAGCCATTACAACCTGCGCACTATTCCGGCCGAGATTTTTCTGCGCGATGGTCGGGTTGTTGAATTCACGCCGGCAGTCGATCCGACGGCAACCCTTGATCCAAATTTTGCGAGAGCAGATGCTTTTGCGGCAACCGTTTCTGCGCGCAGGAGCGTCAGGGTTTTCGACGCCGCAAAGCCAATTCCAAAAGATGTGATGGATCGCGCAATGGATCACGCACTTCTTGCGCCCAACTCCTCCAACTTGCAGATGTGGGAGTTTTATTGGGTTCGTGATGCCACCAAGAAACAAAAACTCGTCAAGGCCTGCTTGTCTCAACCTGCGGCCCGCACGGCCAGTGAGTTGATTGTCTGTGTTGCCCGAACGGACACATGGGCAGCGAACAGGCAACGCATGCTCGATACTCTCGGCAAGGCCGAGAAAGTGTCTGCCACGGTCAGGAAATACTACGAGAAGCTCGTTCCGCTGGCGATGAATCAGGGCCCACTGGGATTGTTTGGAGCGCTCAAGGCTTTTGGTGTTTGGTGCGCGGGTCTCTTTCGGCCTGTGCCTCGTCAGCCAACCTCGAGAGCGGACATGCGGGTTTGGTCTGTGAAGTCGACGGCTCTTGCCTGCGAAAACCTGATGCTTTCGCTCAGGTCACAGGGTTTCGACACATGTCCGATGGAAGGCTTCGATTCGGTCCGGGTTAAAAAGCTCATCGGTTTGCCGAGGCGTGGTTGTGAAATCGTGATGGTGGTTGGAGCCGGTGCCGGAAAGCCGGAAGGGATTTACGGACCACGAGTCCGCTTCGACAGGAACTTCTACGTGTTCGAAGTCTGACAAAGCACCAGTCTTCGAACCATTTCAAAACTCATCGTGTCACTCATTTTCGTGAAGCGCTATTCAGCGCGCGCGATTTTCAGCGGCATGTTGCTCATAGATTGAGCGGGGGATGACTGCCAATGTGGCTCCCCACGGGTTGCGGGTCGCCTCGGGAATTTTCGAGATTCCGCGGATGTATCCAGATTCCATGCGATAGTATCCATCAACAGAGTCGCCAACCGGAAGGCCGCTTTCATTCAGTTTTGCACCCACACCCCAACTGTTCTTGAACAACAGGGCTTCAAGTTCCTCTGCAGGCTTGGCCAACTCTGTCTTGAGTGTTTCCTCGGATACTGCGCCTCTTTTCCCACCCTTGTTGATGAAGTCGGTCACGAGAACAAGATGTCCTCCATCGCGACCATAATTGGACCAGAAGTAATCCTTGTTCGCGGTGTCGGCTTGAAAAGAGTCACCAGAAATGCGGTCAACGTTGATCGGAAATGCCAACGGAACGCTGTGTCCTTTTGAGAGGGTCGTCTTCACAAGCTGGATGAAATTCGGGATATCCGCTTCTTTTTGAATTGCAATGGCTTCCCAGTCGTCGGCATTGAAGTTCAACACGTTGCGCGCATATTCCTGGGCCGACATGGAGATTCCCTGATACTGAAAATATGCCGGCGGACGCGAGGGAAATGCTGTCCCGTAGCGGCCCACCAAAATGAGGTCTTTGATTTGTTCAATTGTCAGTTTCTGGATAATCAAACCATCCGAAATGGCCTTGCGCACGTTCTGCCGAACGGCCCGTGTAAGATTGTCCCTCTGCTCAGGTGTCTTGATTTTGAACGACCACGCGCTTTCCGGCACAGCTCCGTTGAGCTTTATGAGTGCCAACGCATCGTGTTGAACATGTGGTGAATCTTCATACATCGCTGCGAGCTCTTTGGTCGTTCGAGTCGCCCAACCTTCGGGAAGACGCCCACGCATGATGAAATCCACCAGATCCTGAGAGCCCATGACAGCAAACTGGGCACGCAGTGCTTCCGCCATGTGTTCGAATGCCAACGCTTCTTCCGAGATGTCGACTTTGATGTTCTTGATGCGGAGGAGTTCGCTTTCGATGAGGCCTGTCGTGCCGTATGCCCAACAGATTCCAAAGCGCCCTTGGTCGCGGACTTCCGTTTGCGGAATTGAGACGGTCTGGAGCGAACTGATGTCGGGAGCCACAGTGGGTCGCTGCCCGCACGCGGCAAGGATTGTGAGACTTAAAGTGCCCAGAAGACGCAAATTTGTACTTTTGAGCATTTTTTGGGGCCCTCTCTCATTCCTTGACTGACTGTTCGGACAAAACCATTAGTCGGAAATCAGAATTTGGGCAAGTCCGCTCAAGGACATCTTTCCAAAGAAGAATCCATACCAAAGTTCACGTCGCTGCCGTCGACGTTGGCCTGCAGACCCAATTGCGGGAACGGTCTGACGCCTGCTCCTGCCAACTGGAATTTGAACTGGGTTGTGAGCGGGGCAAAGCGGGATGCCTGGCAAAAAGTTTTACTGAATGATGGCTGCATGATCTGTGTGTTGGTCACGTTCATCAGTGCATTGTTGAGTGCCTGGTCGGGTCGGAACAAAAGGTTGATTTGGTTCAAGGGGACGAGGGTCTGGAACAGGTATCCATTCGACGAGATGCCTCCGCTCACGAGCCTGTCTTTCATTACGCCCACAACCAAAGTCTGGGTGAGCGTGCGAACGTAGTAACCTTGAGGAATCGTAACGGTTGCGGTGAAATTGCAGACCGTGTTGGTTGTGAGTTTTCCACCACCAAAACGGGCAAGTTTCGGAAGTGAGACTCCCCAGGTGGTCAAAATAATCGAAAGATCACCGCCAGCAGCACTCCAGACCACGTTGTCGAGGTGTGGATTGTTGGGGTCTAGACGGCAGGGCGTGCCATCGCCACTTCCGCTGGCTGTCACCGAGTTCCAAACAAGGTCTTCGGCGCGGGCAGCTTGGGCTGGCAGGAGCGATGCAAAGAAACACGCAAGTATCGCGCGGCAAAAGAGGGTGGCAATGCGGGACGTGCGACTTGAGTGCTGCATGGTGGTCACCTTTCGGGAGCTTAAATTTAAGTCTTTTTGTATTTCATCTCTTAGTTCGTGCATTTTTCGAGTTCGACAGCCAATTCAAGCTGCTTGTCCTCTGCCAACTGCACGAGTGCTGAGTCGGGCTGATTTTTGCGCGCGGCAATGAAGGTGTAGTCAAAGCCGAGCATTTGCGAGGTTCCACAGCCCTTGGGGTTCATTTTGGCCATCATCAAGGCTTCTTCAGATGGCTTGCCATTCACCACAACAATCTCGTCGGCGTTGCGGATGGTTTGACCAGGTTCGATTTCCTTGAGGGACTGGCCCACAATTTCGCCGTCAAGGCGCAAAAGAAATTGAAGCTTCAGGCCAACGTCGGCGTCTTTTGAATAGACGACCGGTGTTCGGGCGGCCACGCTTTTAATCCTCATTTTGCCCTGAGGATCGGCAACCATCCTGAGGGCACACTCGCGCGCAAAGGTCATACTTGTCGCCCTGTTTTCAGGCGGCGAAGAGAGCTTGTACGCGGGAAGCTTGAACTTGAGGACCAGGAGCGAAGAGTTGGACGTTGGATTGGAGCGGATGCCCTGGAATTCAACGTCGCCCGCTTTTTTCATGAAGGCTCGGCAACCAGAACCCGCAGCCGTCCAGTCTTTCAACACGAGGTTGGCATCTTCGGATTTTGTGGCAGCCAGGCCGCGCTTTGGCAGGCCCGATATGACGAGCGAACCAGCGTTTGCAAGAAATCCGGGCAAGAAGCTCGCGAGAATCACCAGACGGTTGCGGGTTTTCATGGCGCTGTCTCCGTAGGGTCAGTTCATTGTGCAGGGCAGAATGCCAGTGCTCCAGGACGAACTTCGAACTTCACGTCGAGACCGTCGATGGCCAATTGAGCCTCGTCATACATGTTGTTCTTTTCGATGCCCACAGCCAGGTTCGAG
>JBMSQQ010000055.1:0-23531 GCA_049423385.1 Silvanigrellaceae bacterium
GGACAACAGATCACCTCGCTCCCGGCGCAAAAGCGCGACCTCAACCTTGTTTTTCAAAACTATGCGCTTTTTCCCCACATGGACGTTTTCGAGAACGTCGCATTCGGGATGCGGATGCAAAAGCTGTCGGAAAGTGAAGTCAAATCCCGGGCCGGAATCGCACTTGAACAGGTTCGCATGTCGGCGTTCGCATCGCGCAGAATCACCGAGCTTTCCGGAGGACAGCAACAGCGTATTGCTCTTGCCCGTGCCATTGCACCAAGACCAAGACTCGTGCTTCTCGACGAACCGCTGGGAGCGCTCGATTTGCAACTCCGGAAGCAGATGCAGGTTGAACTCAAATCACTGCAACGGCAGTTGGGCATGACCTTTGTTTACGTGACGCATGACCAGGAAGAAGCGTTTGCCATGTCGGATCGGATTGCAATCCTGAACCAGGGGGTTCTGCAACAGGTCGCCGTGCCAGAAGTGCTTTATCGTGAGCCCGCAAGCCGGTTTGTGGCCCAGTTCATTGGAACCGCGAACTTCATAAAAGCCAAGACCATTTCTCCCACTCTGGCGCGCTGTATATCGAGCGGTGCCGAATTCGTGATTCGACCAATTCCGGAAGCCACAGCGCCCCAGAACCTTGAAAAGAAAACACATGTGACGGGAGAAATTCTTGTCAGGCCAGAGCAATTCAGTGTCACAAGAGCTCCCGATGCGCCACAGGATTTGTTGCTGGGACAGGTGATGATGCGCCAATACCTCGGTCCACAGGTTCGCTATCATCTGCAAATGCAGGAAGACTCTTCGACCCTCCTGACGGTCGATATTCCAACTGCGGGGCACACACCGCTCGAAACCGGAATGGAAGTTGCGCTGAATGTGCACGGAATAGACCTGCCCTTTTACGCAGAAAGCACGCAAGGATGAAGTGGTCTGGACTTCCGGCAAAAATCTGGATGTTCCTCTTCGTCCTGATGCCCTTTTTGTGGCTTGTCGCTTTGAGTCTTCAGGAAAGTTCCCATTCCGCTGATGGAATGGAATGGGGTTTCAGGCATTTCGAACGGGCTCTGACTGCGCCTTTTTCGGGAATCATTTATTCGAGCGTTGGTTTTTCGTTCATGGCTTCCCTGGCCGTGCTGCTGATTGCAGTCCCGGCAACATGGCATGTTGCCAGGCTTCCCCGAGAGCGCAGGAAAATCTGGCTTGCCTTGCTCTCAATACCTCTTGGACTTAATTTTGTTGTCAGGATTTATGCGTGGTTTGTTCTGGTCAGACCTGAAGGAATGCTCACCCGATTCCTCGATGTTGTTGGCTTTGGAATGCCTTTGGCCAGTACCCAGGAAGGGGTTTTCATCAGTCTCGTCTATGGCTATTTACCCTTCATGTTTCTCCCGCTCTACTCGGTTTTCGAGCGTTTCGACAGCACGCAACTTGATGCTGCCATCGATTTGGGAGCATCGACATGGCAGCGCTGGTGGCATATTGTTCTTCCCGAAATCCTGCCTGGCATCGTCGCAAGTTTTGTCTTCGTTTTCGTTCCGATGCTCGGGGAATACCTCATCCCGAAAATGATTGGCGGTGGGCTTGTTGCCACACTTGGCACCCAGATTGAAAGCCAATTCCTGGGCAGCATACGGCCCAACTGGCCATTTGGAGCAGCACTGAGTCTGTGTCTGCTCATCTGCGCCGTGGGTGTTCTTGCCATCGCTCTCAGGATACTTTCGCGCAGCAGCAATGGAGGACAGGGAACCTCATGGTCTCTTTTCCAGGCACGCTGAAAAAACACGCACTTCGAATCTGGTGTGTTCTCATCATTCTTGCACTCTACTTTCCGGTCTTTTGCCTTTTTGTATACGGTTTCAATGGCGGGACTCTTGCACTGCGCTGGGAGGGTTTTTCATTCCGATGGTACGCCAGCACACTGACCAGCAGCGACATGATTTCAGCTTTGTTCAACAGCCTGATGGTTGCGTCTTTGAGCACCGTGATCGCCGTTTCGCTCGCATTCCTCTACGCGTGGTGGGCACACAGAAGTGCCAACTTGCGCATCGCACGCGCTGCCGATTCTCTTGTCAGTCTTCCACTTTTCATACCTGAAATCGTCATTGCCATTGGCTTGTTGGTCTTGCTGGTGAGGTTCATCAAACCTGGAATGACGGGTTTGGGTTGGTCGCTGGACTCGCTCCAGTCGATTGTGATCGGCCACGCCACCCTTGCCATGGGTTACGCCGCACTTGTGCTCAGAACACGCTTTAAAAGCTATGATGTTGTGCAGGAGTTTGCGGCCCGTGATTTGGGCGCAAACGGATGGAATATTTTCACCCGCATCATGCTTCCACAGATTGCCCCGGGTCTGGCAGCGGCGGCATGTATTTCATTTGCAGTCTCACTGGATGATTTCTATGTGAGCTACTTTTTATCCACAGGTGGCAGCTCCCTCAAAACCCTGCCCCTTTATATCTGGTCTCTTCAGGGGCGCAGAGCGATGACACCAGAAATCAACGTGGTATCATCATTCCTGCTTGTACTTGCACTCGTGTTTTTCGGGCTTGGACTCTACCTCAGCCGAAGCGAACGCGAGAAACACGACGCTGTGAAAGGATGAATTCATGAAAAAATTATTAATCTCAGGTACTGCCATTCTTGCGGTTTCGGGGCTTGTTTACGGACTTGGCCGCATGAAACAAGCCACCAACAACGGTGGCAAAACGCTGCATATCTACGTATGGACGGATTACATCGACAAGGACGTGATCAAGGAATTTGAGGCAAAGTACAACGTCAAGGTGGTCGAGGAAAACTTCCCTTCAAATGAAGTGATGATTTCAAAGTTGAAAGCAGGCGGTGGAGGCTTCGACCTGATCGTTCCATCCGACTACATGATTTCGAGCATGGTGCAGGACAACCTCCTCCTCAAGCTTCCCAAGGACAAGATTCCAAACCTGGCAAACCTTGGCGAGCGCTTCCAGAAGGTCGACTATGACCCATCCCTTGAATACACGGTGCCCTACATGTGGGGAACAACCGGCATTGCCTACAACTCAAAGGTGGTGAGCAATCCGCCAAAATCCTGGAAGCAGTTCTTTGATTCTTCGGTTGTCCAGTCTGCGGGCAAGAGAATCAGCCTTCTCGATGATCCTCGCGAAGTGATCGGCGCAGCCTTGAAGGCAAACGGTTTGTCGCTCAATTCCACCGTTACCGATGAATTGAATCAGGCCAAACGCAAGATTTTGGAACTGAAACCACTCATCAGCAGATTCGACACCATGAGCTACAAGGATCTTTTGGCCTCGGGAGATCTGTGGATCGCGCAGGCCTACAGTGGGGACGTTGTCAAGATGCAGGCAACCAATCCCGAACTCAAGTACGTGATTCCGGAAGACGGAGCGACGTTGTGGGTCGACAACCTGGCCATTCCCAAGGACGCGCCAAATCCCGAAGTCGCAGCAGATTTCATTAATTTCGTCATGATTCCGGAAGTCAACAAAAAGATTGCCATGTCGATTCATTACGCAACCACAAACGAGCCGGCCCGCAAGTTGTTGCCCGAAACCGAGCTGAACAACACGTCGATCTACCCGAGCAAGGATGTTGAGGCTCGACTCGAGTTGTTCAAGGATCTGGGCACTGCAGCAGAGAGCATCGACACTGCGTGGGCTGAAATCAGGGCCGAAACCGACACAGTGAAACCCGAATCGCCATCCGCCCAACGAGAGTGAATCAGAATTGACTCTCTGTTCAACGCGCAAACTCAAGGGAATGAGTGAACGATGAGAACGCTTCTGAACGACCTCTTGAACAAGCCCCGCGAGAAGCAGGTTGTCGTTAATCTGGAACAGTGGTTCAAGCCCATGACTTCGATGGCTCGACACCTTTCCCAGATCTCGCCCAACATGAACTTTGAGGCTGTCTCCCGCCACGCTGCGGATGCCATTTGCCAGGCGCTTGCCCCATTGCAACCGATGGCAGCCCATTTTCATATCGATGTCAGTGTTTCACATCTTTGGCTTCCGGACCCAACCTTCAAACTTGACTCATTCTTTCGATTGCAAAATCGGATCGTGATGCCCAGTCAGACCCGGCCGGTGGAAACATCGCGTGACGACCTGTTCAAAACACACGTCATTGTTCCCTTCGAACTGCACAAACACGCGATAGAAATCCTCGTCTATCACAAGGAAGATGCCCAATTGGCCCCAACCGTCCAACAAACGGTTGAAGTCATCAGCGAAACCTACAGTCACGTCTTGACCCAGGCTCTGCTCATGCGAGAGGAGCATCTCCTGAACAAGGAACAATGGGAAAAGCAGTCTGAAAAACAAATCGGCAGTCGCCTCGGTGGTGCCATCTACCAGGTCCAATCGCCTTTTCTGTTCGCTCAATCGCTCCGCGGCTTCAGCCTCACCAGCAGCCAGGATGCAAGTGAACACATTTTTCTCTCGCAAAACACATCGCTGGACTTGCTGAGGTTCATCTTGTTCAAAAAAGGGCGAAATGTGGATGGCGAATCGTCCACTTCAAGGTCGATCGCTTTTGTTTCCGCCCTGGCAGCACAATTGAGATTTTTTGAACACACATCTTCGTTGACTTCCTTTCAGGATTTTCTCAAGTTTTTTTCGCAATGCATCGACAGCTTGTCACATCTGCTGACTCACGAAGATGAGTTGTCGTTTTCAGTAGGTGAATTGTCCCAAAAACAGGGAATAGCCAAGTGGCACAATGCCGGGTTTCCGTCTCCGATTGTCTTTGGCGACTCAACGGATTCAATCAAACTCCCCACAACGACCGTGCAAAAGCCATTCAATTTATCGAGCACCTACGATTGGAGTCGCATCAATCAAGCCTCGCTGCCTGCAGGCAATGGACTTTTTTTCGTCACTGAAAATATCTTCAGGCGCCTTGGAGAATTGAATTTGTCTTCAAATTCATTCTTTGATCGCATCCGAAATTCGCTGCATGCTGCCAATCTTGTGATTGAAGCTGAACAACTTCTCTCCAGGCCAGACAGCAGCAGGGTGGTTGCCGCGAGTGTCCCCGAATGGAGCAGCCTTCCATACGACATTTCGATGGTCGCGCTCTTCAACAATGCAACAAGGACTCAGTTGTCCCTTTAATATCAGAGCGGAATGTCAAAACAGTTGGATTCGCTGGAGCAAGCCCGGGCTCCAGGGCACTTCATGGTTGCCGTGTCATACTTCTCTTTGTAATCGACGATCATTTTGGGCTTGCGACACTCATTTAAACTGCGTGGCAAACCAGCCATCCCCGGTGCAATCTTGAAATGGACCGTCGAATATTCATCGCAGAGATGGCGTGCCATCAACTCAGCCGATTCTGCCGACGGAGCCTTTGCCAGGAAGCGAACCGAAGTGCCACTCATCCAATTTCCCTTGTACTCGCGTGGTAAAAGCCTTGACTCATACTGGGCAACAAAATTGCAGTTTTTCTTTTCGCGATCCTGAATCTGAATGGATTGGCGAAGGCCTTGCACCAGGTTCGCAAGACCCGACTGACTGGTAATCCTCGGATCTATTTTTGCTCCCGCGATTCCTGACGCTGCAGACGTGCCAAGCAAGGAAGCTTTGACGTGCGTGTTGGACGTCAACTTCGAAAGTGACGCGAGGTGGGCTACCATGTTTGCTTTGGACCAATTCAATCCAGCTGCGAGGGATTGTACCGAATTGACCACCAGCTGAACGGCAGCCTTTCCGAGCATGAGCCCACCATCGCAGAAAAAACGAATTTCACCCTCTCGCACGCTGCGGCTGCAGTCCACCGCATAAACGGCGCCGACGGCAACGGCCGCTTCCATCGCCACCGAGACGCCATACGAAGCTCCAATTGCGACGGGGACAAACTCAACCTCCGAATCCATTCCAGGTGAATCAGCAGTCGATTTTGCCTTGCAGGATGAAATTCCCGTGCTGAGAAAAGCGCAACCCGTGAGAACGGCCAGACGCGAGATGTGTTTCATCGTTTTCCCTGCCTGAAGTTCATTTGAACAAACACCCCTGCCAAATCCTTCTGTGTATCGCCCGACCTCCCACTGAACTTGATGTTTTTTTTCTATTCTTTTTCGATAACCCCAATTTAAGAGGGCTCTAAACTTGGGAAAACACCCAAGAATACACAACCAGAGAAAAGCATGAACCGAATTTCCGAGATTAAACTCAAGGGGCGGTGGACAGGATCACGTCCCACGAAACAGGTGACAAACCATGAATTTCGACGTCATCGTGATCGGCGGAGGAACCGGTGGGATATGCACAGCAGCCCGCTTGAAGAAGCTTGTTCCACAGCTCAGCATCGGAATCGTGGAACCTTCAGGGACACATCACTACCAACCACTTTTCACTCTTTTCGCAACCGGCCATGTCAATGACAAACAGATTCACCGCCCGACAAGCGACATCATTCCTGCGGGTTGTCACTGGATTCGAGACAGTGTCGCATCCATCTCGCCCGAAACAAACCAGATCCACTTGAGTGGAGGACAAAGAGCCAATTACAGGCTCCTGGTCGTTGCACCCGGACTTGTCACGAATTTTGATTCGATCACTGGCCTGAGCTTGGCTCTCAACGACCGTTCCAACCCGACTTGCTCCGTTTACGACTTTTCAAACCTGAACAAATGTGCGTCCTTGATTCAAGGATTCATGGGCGGAACCATGATCTTTTCAATGCCATCGACTCCGATCAAATGCCCCAGTGCACCACTCAAAATGTTGTTTCTGATAGAAAATGCACTTCGAAGCTCCGGTGCACGCAGTGTGTCGCGTCTCATCTTCATCACCCCCTACTCGACAGTTTTTGGTGTTGATGGATATCAACAGGCCATTGAGACCCATTTTCGCAAGCGCGGTATAGAGGTCTTGTTCGAACATGAAGTTTCAGCCATCGACTCGAGAAACCGGGAAGTTCAACTGAAGCCGACAACTGCGTCTGCAGCAGAACGAAACATCAAAATCATTCGCTATGACTTTGCACACATTACACCTGCATCACTTCCACCCCCATTCATAGCCGAATCGGGGCTGCACCACGCCGATGGTTTTTTCAAGGGATGGCTTGAAGTCAATCCACTCACTCTTCAGCACATGCGCCACCCGAATATTTTTGGACTCGGTGATGTTGCCGGACTGCCCACAATCAAATCCGCGACAGCGGCACGCGCACAATCGGTGGTTGTTGCAGACAACATTCAGTCACTGGTCAAATCACGCGGCAGTGGACCGCTTCCAAAACAATATAACGGCTATTCCTCATGCCCGATATTCACAGCTTCCGGTGAGGCCATGCAAACAGAAATCGGCTATGATGGTCGACATCTTCCCACCTTTCCAGGAAACCCGTTTCGCCCCAGCAAAGCCCTCTGGTGGTACAACAAACTTGTTTTGCCCATGCTGTACTGGAATTTCCTGATTCGCGGCAAATTCTGAATCGTTGGCTCTAGCCAGCACTTCGCAAAGCTTCTTCCGGGAAAACCTTCTGAGCCTCTGCAGCTGGAATGACAAAGAAAAATCGTGTCTGCTTGCTGAACTGATCGAAGCCGATCGAACCTTCATTTCTTCTCACAAGTTTCTGGCAAAATGCCAATCCCAAGCCCATGCCGGAATCAATGGTCTTGGTGGAAATCTCGAAATCAAAAAGCTTGTCCCGAATGTCTGCACGGGGACCCGGACCACTGTCGATCACGCTAATCTCGACAGAATCGCTTTTGTCTCCGGCTGCCTGAATCTGTCGACTGCTGATGCGTATCCACTTCTCATCTGCACCGGACACTGCATCGAGCGAATTTGACAGCAGGTTCATCATCACCTGAACAACGTCACTCCGACGAGCCAAAGCAAATGAGTCCTCTGCAATCTCAATTGAAAATTTGCAGGACAATGTGAATGTTTTGGCTTCAAGAAGTTGCAATGCATCCTCACATGCCGAACGAAGGTTGACGGCCACCACCCCTTCACGAAGCCCATCACTGGACAACGTCTTGATCGAACGAATGGTATGTATGATCGAATCCAGGAGCGAAAACATTTCTGAAACCTTTTGAAGCACAGACTGGGCAACGGGGAACGCTTGTTTGTCCTGTGAGTGGGCCGAAGAGAGGATTTCGTCGCGGATTCGCTCGGCCTTCAGCCGCACGGCAAAGACTGGATTCAAAACTTCATGGGACGTATACCGTGCCGCCAGTGCCAGAGTCTTGTCGCGCACACTCGCCTCGAGATGTTGCTGAGCGGCAGCAAGATTGCCGAGTGCAGTTTCCTTTTCGTTCATTGTCCTGCGCATTTTCTCGGAAAGCACGAATGAAAGCAGAATTCCTTCCAAACAAGCAGCCAGAGTGACAATGTTGATCGTGAATGGGGTTGAAGGCAGCCAACCAAACATTTTGACGCAGTAAACAAACGCCCCGAGGAACAGGATGCTTTCCGAAATCAGAAAGAGATTCGCGATCCGGCCATAGATGGGTCGAACCCTCCATGCACGCACCAATGAAAGGCATGTCGACGCCAGTGCAGCAATATTCGCCTCGATGGACGCGAAGAATCCTCCCTCCACAATCTGCAAAAGAATTCCAACGAAACACATGACAAAGAGTCCAGTCCAAAGCTTTTTTTCCAACCCCACGAGCGGAGCATCCCTGAACACCGAGAGGGTGAAAGCCATATAGGAAAGACTGCAAAGATTGATCAGCAAATTTGCTGAATTGTAATGAAGCCAAAGAATATCTGGCCAAATAAACATGTGACCACTGCCATTGATGGCTACAATCATCAAACTGATGGAAGCAATATAGGCTCCGTAAAACAAGAATTCTTTTTCGCGTCTGGCCATCCCCACCATGGCATTGTAAATCGCCAACAACATCAGCCCGCCAAAGAACGATGCGTTGATGACCATTTCACTGACAATCTCACTGAGAAACTCGCGCTCTGCCAACAACAATAATGGCACGCTCATGCCGGGGGCACGCAGGCGCACCAACGCATAAAAGTCACGACCTGGTTCAACCTCCAATGGAAATGAAACGTGCCGGATGTCATTCAAGCCTTGTGAGCGAGGCAACAATTTGTCGCTGAAAGGAATGGTCTCACCGAGCTTGAAAGTTTCGCGGGAACCAGCATCTCCCAGGCGTTCAAGAGGTGTGAACGATCCATTGATATAGGTATGGCGAAGCTGAAGAACGTAGCGCGAGGCCAAAGACTCGGGGCGATTGCTGAATTTCATCAGCACCCACACTCCTTCGCGCATGTATCCCAAATCCAGTGTTTCATTGCTTCCCGTGAATGTCTTGAACTCACCAATATTCAATTTTTCCAGGGCACTTTGTGGTGAGATTTCATTGCCGACAGTTTCCGTGTAATAGGAGAACTCAACCTTTTCTTGAGATGGAGTGCGATGCCCCATCAGGTGACCCGTCACGAGAAGAAACCCGAAAATCGCAAACAGAACCAGAAAATAACCACCTTCATTGGATGGCGGAGTCCGCCCCACAGGTTCCTTTGCAGAGTTTGGCCGGAAGATAGCCTCTCGGATCAGATTCTTGAGTCCACTCATCAGCTCTGCCCCCTGTTCTGCCAAGCTCGAATGGATTCGGAACTTATTTTATTTCAGCATAACAATTTGTCTAAACATAAGTATTATCAGCCACCTAAGACCACAAATACATTCTTCCCCATGGACTTGCCATCTTGTTCAATGCTGATAAAGTCCGCAGTTCAGAGTTCCAGAAATTTATCACTATTGGGAGTTGTCATGAGAGTTTTGCCACTCGCAATCGCCTTGGTCGTCGGTTCACTTCAATGGGGCGCACAGGCAGCAAACATCGGGATTGTTGATTCCGGTCTGGACATCAAGCATCCGAGTCTTGCACAACGCACATGGACCAACCCTGGTGAGATTCCTGCCAACAATCTCGACGATGAACAGGATGGATATATCGACGACCTCCACGGCTGGAATTTTGTTGAAAACAATGGACTTCTCCTCGATCCCAAGTACCTCAACACATTCCCACCAGAGACTTCCCGCTTCTTTGAAATCCAGAAGAAGCTTCTCGAGGGTACCGCCACCGACGACGATAAAAGCTGGCTGAAAGACAATCTGCAGAACAACGAGTTCCGCAAGAAGCTGGCAGTGTTCGGAAACTTTGTCCATGGAACACACGTTGCCGGAATCAGTGCTCGTAAAAATATTGCGGCTGAACTCATTGGCATCAAGCTTATTCCGACTGAAAATCCGCTCGCTCCAGAAAGTGTTCATGGAATTGGCGACAACGCGAAAGCGGCCCGCAGGTTCCTGACGAAAGTTTGGGACACGGTCTGGCCGGTGGTGCGTGACGCTGGTATCAAGGCGGGCCTTTCGAAACTCGCTGAAATCCAAAGCTCACAATTCATCAAAGTCGCATTGTATTTGAATGACAAGAAGGCAGACGTGGCGAACTACTCGCTGGGCGTCAGCACCGCGGCTGCAGGAAACATCGTCAAGCCGCTTCTGAAAGCTCTTTTTGGCCGTGAGCCGACACAAGAAGAAGTCACCAAATACGCTTCGTTCCTCGTCGGAAAATTCGCGGAAAACGCCACCAAATGGGCGTCTCTTGCACCCAACACGCTGTTGGTGATGGCAGCCGGAAACGACGGCTCCGACAACGATCTCTATCCGGCTTCGCCAGCCAACGCGCGCGCGGCAAACACGATCACGGTCGCCGCCACCCAGGGACGCGGCAAACTGGCTGTTTTTTCGAACTACGGTCGGCAAATGGTCGATGTGGCGGCTCCAGGAGTCGGGATCCTTTCAACCATGCCGGGCGGTGGAGAGCTGGTTCTGAGCGGAACCAGTCAGGCAGCGCCCTACGTTTCTCAGGTTGCTGGTGCCATCAAGGATGAAAATCCTGATTTGAGCGTTCATGACCTCAAGAGAATCATCCTCGGTACAGTGGACAAGCGAGATTGGCTTTCAGACAAGGTCAGCTCATCGGGAATCGTAAATCGCGATCGCGCTGTCCATGCAGCACAACTCTCACACAAAATGACTGTTGCGCAGGCGATTGCCCAAGCGACCAAGGAGATTCCGGACCTCGAGACACCCTACGAGCGCGTGATGTCGGACGAAGACGAATCGCTGATTTGGGCACCCGAACTGTCATTGGGACTCTGAGAACATCTCAGCGTTTGACATTGTTGATATTGAAGATCGAGTCGTCGTGAGCTTCTTCTCGCGGCGACTCGTACGTTATGTTGGTGATATTCTTTTCGAAGGCTGCATCAACGATCCTCATTGAGCTCACAAATGGGATCTTTTTCGAACCGGAATGCAGGACATTCTTGTATTCGAAAGTCGCGCTCTTGAAGAGCTCTCCTTCCAACGTTAGAAATTCCGCCTTGAGTGCCAGTTTGCTGTTTTTTGCGATCCAATAACGGATTTTATCGTAGGTCATGTTCTTGTCTTTGGCCTTGAGCATGAGCACCACCACAGGATTCCCGTTCAAAACATCTTCGCGCTCAAAAGTTGCCAGATAGTCCTTTGCATAATTGGTTGCCGCAATATCACCATTGGCAGCCTGTCCGCTGAGTCTTTGTCGCGCTGCGATGGCAACGGGCTTCTTGACCCCAGGCTTGATGAACCAAAGGTTCCTGTTGTTGAAGAGAACGACTTCTCCCTTGCAACGTGCCGGCTTGAAACACTCGGCAACCGCATTGACGCTCTTTGCCCGCACCGCATACTCGGAAGAAGTTGATTCACCATCTTCGGTCGAGTCGATTCGAATATTCCAGGTGACCCCAACAGCCAAACCTCCCCTGTAGCGATCGGAAGCACGCATCAGATCATCAACCAACGCTGGATTGGCTGCTGCACCAGGCGCAGCAGCAAGAGCATTCAACGACATGAAAAAAGGAAACAACGACATCAGGACGCTTCCGCCCGCGAACATCCTCAACATCAATCCTCCTGCTCGCCCCTTCATGCTGCGCCCACCGACGAATGTTCTCCTTGCGCCAGGCGACCATCCTGAATTCGGACAATCGACCTCACACGCTTCATGAGTTTTTCATCATGCGTCGAGAAAAGAAACGTGACCTTTGTTGATTCATTGATCTTCAACATCAAATCTATGATCATGTGGGCCGTGACCGAATCAAGATTCGCTGTTGGTTCATCCGCAAGCACGATTGCAGGCTGAGTGACAAGTGCTCGTGCAATGGCAACCCTTTGCCGTTGACCACCAGACAGGTGCTCCGGAAGATGCTTGGCATATTCAATCAGTCCCACTCGCTGCAACGCATCCATGACGCGTTGTCTACGTTCTTCCCGGGATACATTTTTCTGGATCGTCAGGGGCAACTCAATGTTGTCGAACACAGTCAAGACAGGAATCAAATTGAAATTCTGGAAGATAAAGCCAATTTTTTGATTTCGCAGTTCACTTTTCTCGTTGTCGCTCAAACTCAGAACTGAACGACCTTGAATGATCACCTCACCGGAATCAGGTGTATCAACACAACCCACCATGTTCAGGAGTGTGCTTTTACCCGAGCCTGATGCACCAATCACGGCCGTGAAATCACCCTGCCAAAGTTTCAAATCGATTCCCCGCAGTGCTGGCGTCAGGGTCTTGCCAAACTGATAAGATTTGTGAACCGCGCTCAGCTGAACAACAGGCATATCACCAGACATATTTTTGCCCCAAGGAAATCACGAAACGTTGAGGAAGCGACGATTCGGAAACCAGCGGACCATGAAATCCGCCGGCTGCGAAATAAAATACAATGTTGTCATTGAAACCATTTTCAACGTAGGCAAAGCCTCCTCCCGAAGAATCAAGAACCGGCTTCCAGAAACGACCCAAAACTGTCCAATTCTTTTTGCTGCCAAAATTCGCGTGCCGAATTGACATAAAAATGCCTTTTTGAGCTCTGGCCTCAACCCCGGGCGTAAAGAAAAAGGGAAAAAGAAGGCTTTCCTTTTTGTAGATTTGTTCGGCAAGTCGCATCTCGGCTTGCGAATAGCCTGCGCTGTTGGAATATGCTTCCATCTTGACTTCAGTTCCGATGTCGAGAGTGTACTTCATTCCAAACAGAAGCTCATGATAAATATTTTCATTTGACAGCCGGGATTGCGCGAAGATGGTGTTCGACATTTTTTTTCCAGAAACCTGCGAAACAACCTCAACGGGCACGAGAATGTCGGAACCTTTCATGTGTCCCGCATCCATGTAGATGCTCAAGGATTCACCAATCCCGAGAGAGAAATATTCGCCAATAAAAGGAAATCTTTGCCTTTCAGCGCCGCCAAGGACAACTCCAAAAAAATCGCTGCCGGAATTCCATGAGTATTCCGGCTTCAACATGAATCGCCGCCCTTCGTAAATTGACGGCAACATGCGTTTTTGGGCTTCGTATTCCGCAATCGTCACCAAAGAAAATGATTCGCCGAGTGAAAAATTCAACCGCGCGGTTTGCCGGGTCTCAACCTTCGACTGGGGAGAACGAGTGATTGTTTCCGCGATTTGAGTCGCGCGATAAACCCAGTTGGAGGGACTGGCAAACTCGGTCGCACCCCACTGAAAATTCTCCTGACCAAAAGTCACCGCAAACCGGTTTGAAAAATTGACGGTCGCAAAAGTCTCCCCAAGCTCGGGAGAAAATGAAGTTGTCGGCTGCCTTTTCCCGGATTTCAGAAACGACTGTTGATGACGAACTTCAAAATAGGGACGAGCAGACAGAGAAAATGCATTCCCTGAAGCAAGCTTGATTTGACTCCTGAGCAGGGTCGACGTTTCGAGAAATGGCAGCAAGAGAGAATCATTTGTATATTCAGCACTTTTAAATGCAGCTTTGTTGAAATTGACGTTGTTCAGGTTCTCCATCGCAACATCGAGTTTCAAGGGACCTGTCGATGGTGGCGGAATCGGAGTTGCATTCGGAGGGTTGGTGGATTTTCCTTTTGCAGTTGAGCCTGTTCCTGTTTTTGCCGGTTCTGCCTTTTTTATTGGAACAGGAGTGGCTTGAGGCTTTTGGTTGTTTGCTGGAGTCGCTCTCGGTTCAGTGCTGTTGGCACCCGAGTTTGCATCGCCTGTCGGAAGTTTGTTGTTGCTGTTGCTGTTTATATTGTTGTTGCTGTTCGGTGGTGATTTTGCCTTCTGCTCTTTTGGGATACCTTGATACTCCGGCGGCTGCTCTGTTGCGAACGGATCAAAATCTGCTGCCGTGGCACTTTGCGCGTTCAATAGTTGCGGCAAGCAACATGCCACAACAAAATTCAAAATAGATTTTCGATGAACACGAGTTGGCACGTTCTCACTCCCACACCTCCAAGTTTACGAAAATCAAAATAAAACAAGGATGAATTTGCTTGCCGCAACGACGAGCATTTGTCGCAAAAATTCCGCCGCGAAACCGTCACCTCACGCCAATGCACTGCACTTTTTTCCGACATCAAACGGAATTCCCTGCTAAGCTAAGGAAAACGCACGAGATTCAACAATGTTTTGGAAGCAAGTATCGTTTGCCGTCCGCAATCTGGGGCGAAACAAGCGAAGAAACGCGGCGACTGCAAGCGCCATTGTTCTTGGTTATGCTGGGCTGGTGCTGCTCAGCGGCTTTGTCACACGAATCGAAAAGTTTTTTCGCGCCACCTCAGTCTATTTCAATCAAACCGGAACGCTTTCCGTTTACAAACCGGGCGGGGTTGAAAAGCACCTGCTGTTTCCCAAAAAATACAGCATTTCCGAAACCGAACAACAAGACATTCGACGCATTGCCACAGAGCTTTTCCCGCAAGCGGAAGCCGTTGGTGCAACCCTCGAGGGATTCACCCTCATTGGCAATGGCTGCAAAACGTGGCCTGTAAAAATTCGCGGCATCGAACCTGAGTTGGAAAAAAGACTGACAAATCATGCCTCGGTTCGTGAGTTCGCGCCGGAACTCATCGCTGCGCGAAAAGGCAGTGGACTTTGGCAGCATCCCGGAATTGTTCCTGTGGTTGTGACCGAAAAGGTGGCTCGCAACCTGGGAAAAAGCAAAATCCGCCAACCTCAGTCAGAATTAGAATCGTCGGGCAACACGTCGACATTCGATTGTTCCGCAATCAATATCGAAGAACTTGTCGACAATGATACAAACATTCAGCTTGCAGCTCGAACCTTCAGCAACGACTTCTCGGCAATCGATGCCGACATCGTCGGACATTATTCGAGCGGACTCGAACTTCTGGAGGAGTCAACCGCACTGATTCCCCTCAAGGATCTGCAGAGGTTGTATGAAACCGAAGGGGTGACCAACATGGTCATCTTTTTGCCTTGGGATGCGATCCCGGAACTGGCAGCAGAGAAACTTTCGAAGGCTCTCGCGAACGCCGGTCTGGAACTTGAGGTTCATCATTACCGGGAGCTTTCCGTCAATCCGTTCTATGCCGGTTTCATGAACCTGATCTACGTGATGAGTGTTTTTTTTCTTGCCCTCTCGATTGGTGTTGTGACTTTGACTGTTTCGGATGCCATGACTATGAGTGTGATCGAGCGGTCTCGGGAAATTGGAACCCTGCGTGCACTGGGTTTCAAGCAGAAACAAATAACCCAGACTTTTGCGCTTGAAGGCCAAATTCTGGCGATTCTTTGTCTGCCAATGGGATTTCTGATTGCATTCACGACAAGCATTCTGGTCAATGCGGGAAAATTTTATTTTGAAGTTCCGGGAGTCTCGACCCAGGTTCAGCTGAATCTTGCAATCGATCCTTTGCATTGCTTGTGGCTTGGGCTGATGCTTATGTCCCTTTGTTCTCTTTCCGGTTGGCTGACATCAATCAGAACCAGCAGAAAAGAGATTGTCCGACTCCTGTCTTCTCATTCGTCGTAAGCAAAGGAAGATTCCGCATGCAAACGCTGAAAATGGGATACAAGAACATCATCCGGAACTGGCGGCATTCTTTTGGAAGCATCCTTTCGGTTGCAATTGGGTTCACCTCCCTGACGTTGTTCAACGGTTATATTTCTGTCATCGAGGACCTCTACGAAGACAATTACAAGAACAGGAGCATGTTTGGTGACGTCTTTGTCGAAAAGACGAGAAACGGCAAACCCGTCGACTTTGAAGAGTCGAAAATCAACAAAAGAGAGCAGCACTTTCTCGAATCTTTTTTCGCCCAATCGGGAATGGTCGATGCATACGTGCCAGTGCTCATCATCAACGGGATGGCCAACAATGGCAGGACAAGCTCGATCTTCTGGGGATTTGCTTACGACCGTCAACGCGGCCTCGAAATGCGCAAGCCTTCCTGGCCTTGGAACGTGCGAGCTGGCAGGCCATTGGACACGATCTCGAGCGAACATGTTCTGCTTGGCCAGGACATTGGCGACACTTTCGGATGCATGCCGGAGAAAAAAGAACAGATACTGACTCAGGTCGGAGGCTACGAAGCCAAGGAACGTCCATTCAAATGTGACAAGGAAAGGATCCAATTGAGCGTGACAACGGAATCTGGTCAGGTCAACGCAACAAATGTTTCGATTGGGGCACTTGGCGGTGTTGGCCTGCGCGGAATCGATTCCTGGTACCTAATGATGGACCTTGATCGCGCTCATAAACTTTACGACACGTCGGATATTTCCCACATCCGCCTCAGATTGAAAGATTCGAAGCAGTTTTCGGAATTCATCGATCTGTTCAACAAGTCAGTTCATCAGGAAGGCTTGGAAATTCGAGCATTCGATTGGAGGGAACACATCCTTGCACGGGTTTACAAAAGAACGATGAGTTTGTTCACCACCTTTCGAAACCTGGTCAGTCTCGTGATACTCACCATTTCCGGAATGTCTGTCTTGAACTCAATGGTTAAAAGTATCAATGAACGACAGCGCGAGATTGGAACTCTTTTGAGTCTTGGCTTCTTGCCGGGGCAAGTTCGCTCGATGTTTGTTGCGGAGGGGCTCGTCATTGGTGTTGCAGGTTCGTTCGTTGGCTCGTTTTTTTCAGTGCTGTTTTCTCTGCTCACAAACAAAATCAAATTCATTTATTACGCTGGATTCCTTTCGGATCCTGTGCCATTCCTGATTGGACTGGTGCCATTGCTCTATTTTTTGTCCCTCATCATCCTGTGCAGCATCGCCGGCCTGACAGCATTCGTGGCAGCAAATCGAACCGTGAAGACGCCGATTCCGCAGTTGCTGACTGCATCCTGAGGAAAGAAAGCCAAACCCATTGGATTATAAAAATGGAAGCGAAAGACCTCAATGCGCAAATTCTCTTGATTGGATATTCCCAAGGCTGTTTCCCGATGCCGGACAGTCGGGATCCTCGACAGATCAATTGGTACAGGCCCAATCCCAGAGCCATCATTCCCTTGGAGTTGCTGCACATCAGTCGTTCCATGCGGCGAGAACTGAGGCGCCACAGCACAGAGGTTCACTTCAATCGCGCCTTTTCGGAAGTGATGCGGCAATGCGCAAACAGGCCCGAGACATGGATCACTGAAGACTTTATTCGGGCCTACTCTGAACTCAACGCACAAGGATTTGCCCATTCGGTTGAAATTTATCGGAACGATCGACTTGTGGGAGGACTTTATGGAGTCGCGATTGGCGCTGCCTTTTTCGCCGAATCAATGTTTCATCTTGAACCAAACACATCCAAATTGGCCCTCATCAAACTTGTCGAACGCCTGAGGGAAAAGGGATTTCAGCTTTTGGAATGCCAATTCCTCACTTCCCATCTTGAATCGATGGGAGCCATCGAAATTGAAGACAGCGAGTATGCAGTGCGCCTTGCCAATGCACTGGAAGCGAAAGCTTCATTCTTATAAAAATCCGAAGAATGGTCGATTCGAGTTCGCAATGTTATGGTCCTCCAGACAAACCCTGGAGGCCGGTTTCATGCATACGAGCATCACCCCTGAGTTCTTTCCAAGACAATCGGAAATTCCCGACAATGCGCGCCTTCAAGGCGCCGTGGAAGGTCGTCTTCTCATTGGTGGTGAACTCGTCGCCCAAGGGTTCGAGCGACGTTCGGTTTGCAGCCCGATTCTGACCCGAAGTGAATCAGGTACACTTGAAGAGGTCACCCTCGGGACAACTCCCCAGGCAACCGTAGAGCACATGCTTCAGGCCGTTCAGGCAGCATCGGACGCCTGGAAGTCGGGAACCGGTGTGTGGCCCTCGGCACGCATGGAATTCCGTATTCAAGCCGTCGCCACATTCACTCAGCGCATGCAAACTCATCGGGAAACCATTGTGCGTTTGCTGATGTGGGAGATCTGCAAGACACGGGCCGAGGCCGAGGCGGAATTCGACCGTACCATCATCTATATCAACGACACTCTTGAAGCAGCCAAATCACTGGATCGCGATGGTTCACGATTGCAGTTTGCACAGGGCTACATGGCACTCGTCAGGCGCATGCCTCTGGGCGTCACACTGTGCATGGGACCTTTCAATTATCCCTTGAATGAAACCTTCACAACCTTGATCCCTGCGTTGGTCATGGGCAACACCACGGTCGTCAAGGTTCCACGCTATGGTCAGCTGCTGTGGGATTGCCTCTTGCCCGAGTTCCAGACCTGCTTTCCAGCAGGTGTTGTCAATGTCGTCAATGGACTTGGCCGCGAGATTGTCGGCGCAGCCATGCGCAAAGGAGACATCGACGTTCTTGCGTTCATCGGCTCCAGCCGGGTGGCAAACACACTCAAATCCCAGCATCCGCGCCCCAACCGACTGCGCAGTATCCTGGGATTGGATGCGAAAAATCCCGCGATCATTCTCCCCGACGCGCCATTTGAAGTGAGCCTGGAGGAAACGATCAAGGGAGCGCTTTCTTTCAATGGCCAGCGCTGCACGGCCCTGAAACTTGTTTGCGTGCACGAATCGATTGCCGACTCGTGGACACGCGAACTTGCCGATCGGGTTTCGCGCTTGAAGGTGGGCCTGCCATGGCAACCCGGAGTGCGCATCACGCCCCTGCCCGATCCGGGAAAACCACAAGAGCTTCGAACCATGGTCGACGAAGCCGTCGCCGACGGCGCAAAGCTTTTTTATCCCGACAGCGCCCTGCGCGGACATGGCACGTTGATTCATCCGGCGGTGGTCGGAGATGTCAGGTGGAAGCACAACATGGCTCAGGTTGAGCAATTTGGGCCGTTGGTACCCGTTCTGAAGTTCAAGCACGTGGACGAGGTCATCGACCAGCTCGTTGCCTCACCGTTCGGAATGCAGGCCAGTCTTTTTGGACAAAATCCACAGCAGTTGGGTTACCTGATTGATGCCCTGTCGAACCAGGTCGCTCGCATCAACATCAACTCAGCATGTCAGCGCGGACCCGATATCTTTCCGTTCACAGGAAGAAAGAATTCCGCAGAGGGAACCCTGAGCGTCCATGATGCGCTTCGCGCCTTTTCATTGCGCACCATGGTTGCCGGTCTTTCCAACCAGTCCGACAGTCGAGAAGCGATCCGCGGGATTCTTGAACATGACACCTCGAAGTTCCTGACCAACCACGTTATCCTCTGAATGTTTGCTACACACAGAGGGGTCAACCATAATGTCTCGCTCAAGAATCATCGGTCTCGGTTCCGCAGCACTGCTGTGCGCAGTCGTTTTGGGTGGATGGTATCTTTGGCAGAAGCACCCCGAGCCCGCATCAAGCCCTGATGACAACCCGGCGCAAAGCAGCTCTCAAGCGGGTCAATCCGCAAAAAGCGATTCTCTCTCCGACAATTCCAGCAACACGGGCATGACTTCCTCTCAAGGGGGAAAATCGCCATCGAACGGAAACAACCCGGAGACTGGTGGTTCAGAGGCTCCGGAAAACACCCGGGCACAAGTTGAAAACGGCCAGATCGACAACGAATCAAACTTTACCCGCTCCGTGTTTTTCACTCCCGTGGATTGGGGGCCACAGAATCTGGCTTTGTCCCAAAAAGAGAAACAATCAATCACCCTGAAACCCACCTGCAAGACACACAAGCGGGCCACCGCCTCCAACACCCATCCTGCGGATTGGGCCCAAGCCTTCACCCACACAGACGAACAGTCGCGTTGGCCATCCAGCGCAGCTCATGTTGTTGACTGGAACCAATACTGGAAAGTTGGCGACAAGGGCATACAGGTGTCCATCCGGTGGAATTTCGAGTTGCCACCCAAATACTCCGTTCTTGCATACTCATTTGCCCTCTCGAATCCAGACGGATTTGGCACTTCGCTCTGGCCTGAAAAGCCAGAAATGAGTTGGGAAGAGGCCAAGAACTTTGTCCTGGACTGGGAAAAGAAGACACTCGATGCAGGTGGAAAACCAGGAACACGGACCATGTCTCTGGCAGAAAAGCCTTTCAATCCGGGCGAAGTGTCAACCGAGGAAATCGAACGGGCGGAATACAGCAACGGACGGATCAGGGCGGCTCAATCGGGCAAAATGCTCTGCAACAGCAAGCCTCAAACACCGGAAGAACTTTCCTGCTCCTGTTGGTTTTGAATCAAGGACAGAGTCCTGAAAAAGCGCCTCAACGTCCACCTGCTCCCATATAGAGACGATTGATCGTTTGGACGTCGCCCTCCGAAAATACAACAACGCGACCCGTGCCCTGCAATCGGTCCAACTGACAGTAGTTCATCACAGACTGTGCATCGAATTCTTTTGTCTTTACAATCGATGCCATGACGGCTGCCAAACCCTCCTCGGCATTGCTCCAATACTTCATGTGCAGCGCAATATTTTCCTTTTTGTCGCAGCTGCTGTCGTCGCGAATGTGCTCGTGCAACAAGCCAACGGCATGGCCCAATTCATGCAGAAATTTTGATTTCATGTCGGCGATTGAAACACTTTGCCCTCGCAGCGCAAGCCCTTCGCGCCATGCCTCGCTGTTCAGTGCAAGAGTCGGTGAAGCCTTCACCTTGGACTCCACATGCTGCTCGAGTGGCTTGAGGCGTGGGCCATAAATGGCGCCATTGCCGATTTGGCTTTGACCATCGACCATGAGTCCGGGTGATTCTCCGCGATCCCACCAGGTGATCCGGATTTCATTCTTGCCTGGAACGGCATCCAAACAGTCGCTCCATCCCTCAAGAGTCATCACCGTTCGCTGAAATTCGCTGCGAACGTGGCGTTCGAACTCGGATCGCAAGGAACGCAACTCGACGTCCGCTTTGCTGCGGTTCTCCCAGCAAACAAGAACACGTCGGCTCGAGAAAGCGGTCTTCTGGATGGCGATTCCGTTCACATCACTTGTTGTCGAACGTGTGTTGCAGGCCAAAAACGCAATAGGCAGCGAAAAACAGAAGATATCTACCAATTTCATGGGAACTCCAGGAGAGCTGTACATCCACTCTGATTGCAGAAGATCTCAGCTGGACTGCTTTTTCCTCCGGGCCAGCAATGGCAACAAGAGAAGTGCAAGCGGGGATATCATCATCAGATAAAGCCAAAAAGGTTGGGCTGCAGAACGGGCACCAGCGACACTGGCCATGCTTCCGCAGAGCGGAACAAGATTTTTCCTCTTCTCGTAACTCACGGGATACAGAACAGTGACGCCTGCCCTGTCATCCAGGGAAAGGGCAAACTTCTTGTTGAGGTCAGCGTAGCTCATCACGGATTTTGTCGAATAATGATTATGCTGCAGTCCAAGACAATGTCCCAATTCATGCAAAACCGTGCGCGAAAAAGTCTCGGGATTGGTGTCCTCGTCGAGCGTGATGTCGCAGTCCACAATATACCTCGCATTCGCTTCGGTTTTGCCTCTCACGGGCAAGGCCGAGCCGGCGTCGCTCCACGAGCCTGATCCGATCGCGATGTTGTTGATATCATCCTCAGGATTAGGACCAGGACCTGCAGCCTCCGCGAGAACCAATTCGACATAGGAATCATCAACATCATTCCATTTCTGCATGGCCTCGATGACAACAGCCTTGAAAAAATTGCTGTCGTCGGTGTTGGCATATTTTCCTTCAAGAAATTTCTCCTTGTTCTTGAAGGCTGGAGCACTGCCACTGATGCGAAAATAGGCCTTGGGATTTTCCGCACTGACATTCAGTCGAACAGGATTTCCTGTGTAGGAATCACTGTTGAAAAGGTATGCAAATGAGATGCAAGGCATGCAAAAAGGCACAGCAATCGCCAACAACTTCAATTTGCCCATAGCGTGCCTCCTAAACTTACTGTGCTCAATCCGGGAATTCTCGACTTTTGACTGTAAAGCGCGGTTGATGTGCGGTAATCAAGGTTCAGGCAAATCCACGAGGAAGGACACCAGAATTGCCAGCCGAACGCGCTGTAGATTCCCGCGTAGAGCGTATGGCTGACTGCTGCAATGCCTCCCAGGGAAACTGAGAGAGCAGTGTGGGGCTCAAAACGCACCGCATAGCCAATGCCGGGTGCCAAGCCAATCACAAACTCACGATCACGCGCTGAATTGATGTAAGTGTAGGAGAATTCGGCTGGACTGAACGTGATTGGGTTTGAACCACCGAGTGCCGCCGATGCCCCGGCAGCAATCTTGTGCCCTCCAGCAAACACGGAATCCGACATAAACGTTGAAATCAACACAACCAGCCCAGCAATAATTTGCGAAATCTTCATAACGCAACTCCTGCCGACATGGTCAGCGTGGTGAACCGATCATGACTCAGAACCACCAAGGGTGGAAGGTACGTTGGCTGCGAGAACAACCAGGACTTCCAATTCGCCTCCACCACAAACACCGAGGTCCTCGCAATCGTCCAATTGATACCCAAAGGGACCGCGACACTGAACATTCTTTCGCTCTCACTGTTCACACGGGTCTGAGCCATCAAAGCACCCAGTCCCGCCTCGACAGACAACGCTCGTCCAGAGGTCAGCGGCGCAGTATAAAGTGCACCCGCCAGGAGATGAGTCACTTGGGTTTTCGACTCCGAGTAGCCCGACACATTGGCATTGAATTTCCATTTTTCACCGCCAAGGCTGACATCCACCAGCGGAGAATAAACGCCGTTGCTGTGCACGGCAACGCCCAGTCCCCCAGTAAACGAGGCGTCGGCTTTGGCAGTGTGAAAGTCAATGAACTGTCCACTGAAGAACCCCAGAATGAAGCCGTATTTCTTAATCACCATGATTGAATTCAAGCGCATTCCATTCCCTTGCCATTATCAAATGTCGTCCTGTGGTCACGCATCGAAGGAAGAACTACTGTTCACAGTCAACGAGCTTAACCAAGCAGACACTTTTTTTCGCTGTCATGGAATTGAACGGTGTTTCGAGTGCGAAAAGGAGAAACTGGAAGCTCTGTTCATGCGGTAATTATTGAGATTTCAGACTGGGTTGTGGGCATCCCAGACAAACCCTCAAGATTTTGCAGAAAATAACGATAAACACATGAGGAGATTCAGAAAAAGAGGTCGTACGATTTGATTTTTTTGATGCTGCTCATGGTTTCAAATCTGGTTGTGTCTTGCGGCAGACAACAGGCCGGCGATCAGATTTTGCCTGAATCAAACTCATCGCCGAAAACTGGAAGTGTTACACCCACCACTTTCACATTGGCGGACGCAAAACCATTCTGCAATGCGTGTCACATTGCCGGTGGAA
>JBMSQQ010000056.1:0-23478 GCA_049423385.1 Silvanigrellaceae bacterium
GTTTATTCAGATCCAGCCCGCTGCCGTTGCAGATGATTTTGTTGCGTTCGATTGATCATTTGGCATTGATGAACCCCGTGCCCGAAATTGTCATGATCGACATTCCAATCGGTTTGCCCAATCTAGGACAACGAAGATGCGATGCTGAGGCTCGAAAATTGTTGGGCCCGCGCCGGAGCAGCATTTTTCCGGCCCCCCTCAGACCCGTGCTTTCCGCCAGAAGTTGGAAAGAAGCCTGCGATGTTCGACAGCAGATCGACGGACAAAAGATGAGCCTGCAAGCCTGGAACATCACCCACAAGGTACGTGAAGTCGACGCACTTCTGCAGGCCAAGCTTCCGTTCCAAACGATCCTGCACGAGACGCATCCCGAACTTGCATTTGCTGTTTGGGCCGGTGAGCCATTGGCTCATTCCAAAAAATCAGCAGATGGACGCGCAGAAAGGGCAAAACTGGTTTCGGCTTATTTCGGAGAAGAACAATTCCAATCGGTTCGGCAAAAATTCAGACGCTCGGAAGTCGCTGACGACGACATTCTTGACGCATTTGCCGCGCTCTGGAGTGCAGAGCGACTTGCAGGGAAAAAGGCGCTGCTTCTTCCTCGGGAAGTGGAAAAGGACGACACCGGGGTTGTCATGCAAATCATCATTTGAGGACTCTTACCTATTTTCTCCGGATGCTGCTATCCTTTTTGCAAATCGAATTCACATTTGACATTTGCATCAGGGAGCATGCCCTTGAAAATCAAAGCCCAGAAATCAAATACACTTTCTGCCGAAGAGCAGAAAAAACTGCTTCAGCTTCTCAAGCAACGATTTGAAAGCAATGTTTTGCGCCACAAGGGAATCCTGTGGACCACTGTTGAATCACGGCTGAAAGATCAACCCGGGAAAGCATGGTCGCTGGCAAAAATGGAAGAATCCGGCGGCGAACCGGATGTTGTCGGCTGCGACTCCAAAACAGGGGAGATTCTGTTTTTCGATTGTTCAGCAGAAACTCCCTCAGGGCGACGCAGTCTTTGTTACGACCGCAAAGCCCTAGATGCCCGAAAGGAAAACAAGCCGAAATCAAACGCATTTGAAGAAGCGGCAACGATGGGAATTGAAATCCTGGATGAAGAACAATACCGCTTCCTCCAGAGTCTTGGAAAATTCGACTCCAAGACCTCAAGCTGGGTGAAAACCCCAAGTTCAATTCGCGAACTGGGTGGAGCCATTTTTTGTGATTTCAGATTTGGACGCGTCTTCACTTACCACAACGGCGCAGAATCATATTACGCAGGAAGAGGTTTCCGCGGAGTTTTGCGGGTATGAATAACGAATCTTTGAAAACAGTCGAGATTCGCTGGACTCTTCCAGACCTCGAGCCCGCCCAGGGAAAACCAAATTGAAGTGTAATTGAAAAACGCGTCATCACCTGACTGAATTTTGAGACGAAGCCTCGTTTTCAAGAACTGCCAAGAACCTTTTTGCAGCTGTTCTGCGCACAGAATTTCTCTTGTTGTAGGTCTTCTCTTCAAGCCTGTCGATTCTGGACTGGTTTCGCGGGTGCTTGCTCAACAGGGTTGCCGTGTTGGGAATTCTTTCAATCACCTTCTGCAAGGCATTGGGTGCATAACCAGCCCGGATCAGGATTTCAATCGCGGCATCGTCTGCATCCCTTTCCTGTCCTTTGTTGAAGGCGATATCAACTCCGCTCGCAACGGCTTCAGAAAAAGCTGAAACCATGGCTGAATTCGGGCTGAGACTACCAACGTGCTGAAGGACCGACTTGGCGAATGCCATCTGGTTTGCAGCCTTGATGTTTTCTTCATGATGCTTCAAAGCCACATGACCAATTTCATGAGCCAGTATCGCGGCCATCTCGTCCTCGTTCCGAGCCGACTTCATCATCCCGATGGACAACAAAACAAACCCACCTGGAGCCGACATTGCGACGGGCAACGAATCGTCTGTCACCACAAACCGATAACCCTTGAAGACCGTCGTTCGCGTCGAATGTAGAGCCAGATACTGTCCCAATTGATTGATGTAGGTCTGCAAATTTTCCGAATTGTGGGCGGGACGTTCGGTAAGAGCACGCGCCATGATGCTGCGGCCCAGAAAATATTCCTGTCGTGGGGTCAGGTCTGCAGCAGCCTTCACAAGGGTCTCTGAGCCTAAAGCCTCGCCAACATTGACCGTTGCCCTTTTGATCGACTGGCAAGAAACAACAATCAGGCAAAGCAGGGGGATTGAAATTGCAAATGTCAACTTATTCGAGAAGATCACTGCTAACCCTCACTTTTCGAGCAAATTTGAACAATTCAATCTCCTTGAATGCAAGTTTCTCCATATCATCAACCGCGGAGTAGTTCAGTTTGCCATTCGATTCCTTCATCATCGCCTCATACTCTGGCGAGAAACCCTTGCCTGCAGTCACAACGTCATTCTTGTACGTCTCCATTGTGGCTTTTTTTCCACGGCCCAAATCCTTGAGCACGTATTCCGAATCCTGCAATGCAGACTTCTGAACCCACCCGATTTTTTTGCCCGCCATGATCTTCAGCCAACCCCTGTCGTGCTCGAGGATTTGCACGATTGTGCCGTAAGGAAACTTGCCCACGGCTTTGGAGAGAAATCCCGGCGACTCACGCAACACTGCCTCAGCCACTGCGATGGCTTGCCTTTCCTCGCTGGCAATTCCATTTTTCGAAACGGAAAAAACCAATGCCAAGAAGAGAAAACAAAGGCACCATCTTTTTTTACTTCGTATCAAATTGCCAGGCACCATTCTTCCATTCCTTCAATTCACCCATTTCAACTGCAAGCCGACTTCTCTCTTTCAGCACCGCAGCTGGTGGAAAAACAACGCTTTCAAGATGGCTCAGTGCACCTTGCCAGTCGCCACGATAATAACAATCGCGACCGTTCGTGAAAGACTTCAACTGCTGTCGATCTGACGGCGCGGCATACGTGTAGACACGGGTTGCGTTTGACTTTCCCTTGACGATCACCTTGTCGATTTCAACGATACCCGGCATGTCGAGCGCCGCAGCCGCCAAAATGCATTCTTCGCTCACGATAAGCGAAACTCCGTATGCCTTGCAAAGACCTTCCAATCGGGCTGAGAGATTTACGGTGTCTCCGACTGCAGTATAATTGTGCCTGTGCCTCGCTCCTATGTTGCCAACAATCGCTGGCCCTGAATGCAAACCGACGCGTGTTCCCAAAGGCTTCAAGTCTGGACGACTTCTTTCCAGCTTTTCGTTGAAACGCTCCGCTGCCTTGTGGAAATTGATTGCCGTGGTCAGCGCGAGATATGCATGATTCGGCTGCTGCAGAGGCGCTCCCCAGATCGCCATCACGGCGTCGCCGATGAATTTGTCAACATAACCCGAGCCTGTGGTGACAAGATTCACTACTTCATCGAAATATCCGTTGAGCACTTCCACCAGCTCGGTTGGTGTCAATCGTTCCGATAGTTCGGTGAAACCCACCAGGTCTGAAAACAAAACGCTGACAATCCGGTTTTCCCCGAATCGCGAGACCTCAACCTCTCCGCGCCGGATGAGTTCCACCATCTCCGGTGACATGGAATGCTTGACCATCCCAGCCAATCTCAACTGATCTCGCCAGACAATTCGAAATACAAAAAAGAACTCACTACCGCCTGCCACAAGGGATGAAATCGCCAAGGGTATGGGAGAAAGCCACAAGTTGAACTTCCAAAACAGAAGGCTGACAAGCGAGCACAAACCAAGACTTAAAAAAACCAAGCCCCCCATGGCCCACGAACGAACACGTCTGGCCAGGATGATGACCACGCTGAGCAATGCAAAGAGGAAACAGAGGCCAACACCCACAATCTTGTTGACGTCGCGCAGTCCCTCTCCCTGCAGGATGTTGGCAACTGCAGTTGCAGGAATGACCATTCCAGGCGCCTGCCTATCGACCGGAATGGGTTTGAGATCGTAGAGGCCAGGTGCAGTGTATCCCACAAACCAGACCTTGTTTTTAAAATTCGAGAAATCGAAAGTCGTGGGTATCCCCTCTTCAATCTCGTTGTAGGCCTTGACGACATCGTAAAGTGAGACGTGTGGAAAACTCGTTTCGCGGTAGTTCCTCAGATAATGAGGTGCTGCAGGAAGGTCATGCGGACGCAACACCTGGTGAACGACATTTGCGAAACTGTTTCCGCCCAGGTAGCGTCGAAAAACACCATCGAAATCGTTTTGAGAATTCACGTCGCCAAATCCGGCAGCAACAGATGAAAGCAGCGGGATTGGCCCCTTGGTGTTTCCCGACATGTTTCCGGCAGGAAAAATCGCGGGAACACCAGATTCCTTCAACATCTGTGAAAACCAAACGTCATCCTGGTGTCCGGATGCCGAAGGTTCGCTGAAGATGATGTCAAAGACAAGCATTCTTGCCGAGGAGTGGGATGCCACTTTTGCAACCGCACCATAGATTTGCCTCGGAAATGGCCAGGAAATCATTCTTTCCTTGTCCGCAAGAAACCGGTCTATGGAAGTCTGATCGACGACCACGAATGCAACTTCTTCTTGTTTTTCCAATTGCGTTGCGCGCTGCAGAAAATCGAAAAATGCAAAGGACATCCGATTTTCTGCAAAAAACAGCGAACCACCGGCAACAGATCCGAGGAAAACCAGTGCAGCGGAGACCAGGATTTTGCTGTGAAACAGGCTCAATTTGAATCCAATTCATTTTGGCCGAGCTGAATTTCGGAAACCGTTTTCCGCGAACATACCCAGACCCTTTCATTATGAACGAAATTTCTGCAGAGAGACGGCTTCAGGAAGCGTCAAAACAGTGCCGTATCCATGGATTGACACCGGGTTCTGTCGAAAAATTGAAACGCTATGGCAAAATTGAACAATTGTGCGTTCCTCTTGCGTATCGATGGGTGGTGGCAGAATGCTGAATCAAAGACGACAACTTAAAAATTTCTGGCTGAATCCGGCTTATCAGGGAAAGTATATCGGCTCGCTGGTTGCATCTTCCCTGATTGTCATGTTTGCGTTTGGACTCGTATTCAATCTCATCGTCCGCGAGAACATCGAAATCGTTGCAGCAATCACCTCAATGCCAGACGCTTCGCAAAAAGAAATCTATGCTGAACTCGAGCGGCTTCTGGTTTATCTGGCGATCGCAGGATTTGTGTTTTTGGCCACAGTGGCTGGAATTGGACTTGTCTTCTCGCATCGGGCTGCAGGTCCGTTATTCAACGTCAAAGCCATTTGTCGGCAAATCGTCAACGGCGATTTGAACGCAAGAATCAACCTTAGACCCGAAGATGAGTTTCGAGACATTGCTGAATTCATCAACGCCAGTTTCGACAAAATCATGTTTCCAAACTCGAAGTGCTTGCTCCTGACAGAAGATTCCTCTTCTGAGCCAATCAGCATCCCGGTGGAGCGATTGAAATCTTCTTTGGATGAAGGACGCCTCAAGCCAACAACGATGGTTAGAGATCCCTCGAATCCGGATGCACCGCCACAATCATTGGCTGAAGCACTCAAAAAGTACTCATGAACAAAGAGAACTTAAAAATAATTTGGATACATTTTGAATTTCAAAAAAACGGAGTGGATCATGACAGAAAAGCAGGACTGGGTTGACGTTGGTAGCGTGGAAGAACTTTCAAAAAAGCCGTTGCAAGCCGTTTATGCCAACAAGACCCGGATAGCGGTCTCGTACAAGGACGGCGCCTTTGGAGCCATCTCTGGCGTCTGCAATCATGTGGGTGGCCCGCTGGGCGACGGCAAACTCGATGGTGAATTCGTCGAGTGCCCATGGCACTTTTGGAAATTCGATCGCCGCACAGGAGTCGGTGAACCCGGTTTCGAACAAGACAAAGTGCCGGCATTCAGCACCAAGGTGGAGAACGGGCGACTGCTTGTGGATCTGGCCTCCGCGACCAAACGCACAAAGCAACCACATGAGCCACATCCCTTGGCGCGTCCTTTGAAACGTGAGCCCGGACCCATCCGTGTCATTGGAATCTCGACAACCAACATGACAGAAGGGCATCCACGCTTCTCAACCTCAGATGAATTGCTCGACGAGGCCCTTCAGCACGCCAAGGCATCGGGAATGGAAACCCGACTTGTGCGACTGCGCGATTTGAAGTTTCGCGCTTGTGAAGGCTTTTATTCGAAGTCGGCGAAAGCATGCACCTGGCCCTGTTCCATCACACAAATGGATCCCACGGACGAACTCGACCAAGTCTATGAAGCAATTGTGCACTGGGCCGACATTTACATCATTGCAACGCCCATCCGCTGGGGCGCTGCGAGCAGCCTCTACTTCAAAATGGTCGAGCGGATGAATTGCATTCAAAACCAAAACACCATCGCGCACAAATCAGTTCTCAAGAACAAGACGGCGGGATTCATCATCACCGGCGGCCAAGACAACATCCAGGGCACTGCCGGCCAGATGCTGGGATTCTTCTCGGAACTTGGGGTCCAGTTTCCGCAATACCCCTACGTCGCACACTCACGTGGTTGGAATGCCGAAGACATGGAAAACAACATACGCGCCGTGGCCGAAGGAAAGTCGCTGCGTGAAGGCTCGCGGGCACTCGTTGATCGATGTGCCGAGATGGCAAAGCTGATGGTTGCCGGCACCCTGACCGAACAACCGCTGGTGCTGGGAGGACGCAAGGCACATCGTCCATCGGTAACACCCTCCGAAGAATAAGTCCCAGGGGAGTTTGCCAATGCCGCATATCGCACGATTAGCCTTTGTTCTTTCGCTGGCATGCTCCGCCTGTGTGCCAAGGTCTTTCAACCGATCTGAAAAAAGTCAGCTCAACGAGGCTTCGCAAGATTTTGCACGATGGTTCGCGGATTTGCCTTCAGGGCCTGTCGCCAACTATGAATTGATGTCGCGGGTGGTTTTCCACAAAGTTGGTTCAGAACTGCTTCCCGAATTCAACAGCAAGACAATTCCAGAGGCAAAAATTGAAAAGCGAATTGAGGTGACAAACACAGGCGGCAACAAAGGCAGCGCCGACGGTGGTGTCAGCATGGTCTGGATGCGCGACTATTTTCCCTTTGTCATCAAAAGCTCCGCTCCCGACGCGGGAGGCAAAGCGCGCTACATTCCTTATCTTTCCATCAATCCAGCGCGCAACAAGTTCTCAGCAAATTTGGGCGCAAATTCCAGCCCAGGACTGCTCAATCCGATTGTTGTTGCGATTGACAGCGAGTCGATTGGATCAGAGCGCGAAACAGTTTCCAGTTTGCAGATGCCTCTGGTTATTGAGGGAGGAAACCTTGTTGCAACAGGTGATCATCTTATCCTGACGGATCATGTTTTCCTTCAAAATTCTCCGGAATACACGAAATACCTGAGTCGATCCGGCAAAAACTTCACGCGGGAAGCACTTGAAAAGATTTACCAGGACAATGGTTTTTACAAGGAAAACAGTCGCGGCGAGAAATTTGAATTTCGTTCGCCGGAACAGGTGAAAGCCGTGTTGTCGAGCTATCTCGAGGTCGACCCTTCGAAATTGATTTTTCTTCCTGCTCTTCCAGGAGAGGGCACGCATCACGTCGACCTCTTCGTTCTTGCCGTCGGCAAGAAAAATCTAATGGTTCCGGAAATCACCGAAGAGGGAATTGCGACCTTGGCCTTTGAACAGGAAAAGGCACTCGCAAGAACAGCGATGGATTTTCTAAATTCGCAAGCGCGCCTGTTGAGCTCACAATACGGTTATACGGTCGACAGGCTCCCGATGGTTCCTCCAGTCTGGCAGTCGGAAGTCGGCGGCGAGAAACAGGCCGTATTTTTCAGCCCGGCGAATTCACTTTTGGCAAACCTTGGCGCAGACCGGAAGAAGATATTTCTGCCGCACTTTGAGGTTCCATCAGATTGGGGCGAGCCTTTCCGCGCCTACTCGGCCCAGGTTGAACAACAGTGGAAAAAGTATTTTGAAGACAAAGGATGGCAACCCTCATTCGTGACAGCCAACAAGGCAGCTCGTGCCTTTGGGCTCATTCGTTGTCTTACGGCTGTCGTGCCTTTCATTTCGGAAAGGCAGATGCTTAGGTTTGCCAAATTGGGCTACTGAGCAACGCACTGAAGTTCGCAGTATGCGCGCTAATTCTTATCGCAAACGGGAGTTTTCAAGGATGACTCGCACTGCTTCCCTCATCATTGCAGCCCTTGCCATTTCTGGCTGCGTTCAGCGCAAATTCAACAACCAGGGTGAACTGAAAGAAGCGATGGGCAATTTCAATTCGGCTGAAAGCCTGGGGCTCTCGCCCGGTGCTTTGGATTGGAATTCCATCCGTGCCGAGACCAAGGGTGAACGACCGAAAGCATGGTCAGACACCTGGTGGCCACACTATTCAAAGGGAATTGCCGACCGTTATATATTGCGGAGCAGCGGAAAAAAAAGCGAAAATTTGTCGGGGCGTGGTGCTGTGCCTGGCAAATTCGTCGAGCAGTATCTGGCCGCTGTGGCGAAGGCGGATCCCAAAGAGTTGGCTTTGCTCTCGCCGGCGGAAAAATACGACTTTCTCATGGCCAGAGAATCCATCCCTGCGGGTCTTGGAGCCAAACTTTCACAGCAATCGCGGGCCTACTCGGGTTCCACAGCTGAAACGATTCTTCTGGGTCTTGAAGACAAGCTCGAAAAACTCGGTCAGTACGATGAATCCTACAAAACATTGAATGCCGAATATGCTCGCGAAGCCAACGGCAAGGCAGCAACCTTTCGGCCACTCCTCAAAGAAGGTTCGACCCTCAATGGTGAATTGAAGAGGTTTCTTCCCCTCACCACCCACGACTGGACGCTTTGGCTCGACACCTTTTCTTGGGCACATGATGAAGAATGGGCCTGGATGGGAATTTGCAATGGTTGGTCGCCGGCGGCACTGCGTGAGCAGAAACCTCTACAAAGCGTTTTGGTCAGCAAAGGAAGCAAAAAAGTTCTGTTCACCGAGGGCGACATTCGTGGATTGCTGAGTTGGGTCTGGGGTTGGCAGTTTCCGGCCCAAACGCTCGGTGCCGGCGTCAGATGCGACGCTGCGGAATCAAGGACACTCGTAAAAAACAAACGAATCATCGACGGACGTCTTTGCGAAGGCAAAGGTTCGCGCCCTGGCCACTGCGTCGCTGCCAATACCATTTACATTGGCAACGACAATGCTTTTGCGAAAGTACCCGGAAGAACAATCCGGTTTGGCCTCGATCCGCAAAACAGAAACACTCACGAAGCAACGCTCAAAGCGGCATTGCCCAACGCGTACTACGAGGCAGAAGTCAGTGATTTGAGCAGCGGCGAGAAGCGAACACTTCTCATACAAATCACCCAAGCTTGCCGCGACATGAATGCCGGTTTGTTCCATGCTGCATTGGTTGATTTGGTGGGACGCAGAAAATCGGGATTCGTGGTGGATGCCGACAGATACACCCAGGTGTGGAATCAGCCCGTCTATGCCTACGAGATGACTTACCTGCCAATTCTCAAGACGGATGGTTCAACAGCTCCTGCGGGAACTCCGGTGGACGTAAAGGATGTGCTCAACGACCCATTTGCCGAGTTCAGGGCAGAAAAGACGAGCGCGATAGTGCAGGTCAGGGCCAAGGTCATTTACGCATCTGAAAATGGTCCATTTGCAAAATACGATTCAAGCGGCGCACAAGAAACACATGAAGAACTCGTCGCAGACTACACCATCGAAATAAACAACAAAGGAAAAATCATTGGAGGCGAGTGGGGACTCCTGCCGGGAACTCCTGGTGTGAAGCCGCTCAAAGCCAGCAATTCAACTGCTGCAGTCGCCCCTGATTTCATTTGGAACTACCCCGAGAATGCAAAGCCTGAGGGCGAGTTGGTCGACTATGCGACACTCAAGAAAATCCATGGCTGTTCTTTGAAGACATCTTCAAGTGGCCAGTTCGACCTCAGCCCATTTGTTGAAAAGCCCCTGCCCTATGTGGAATGTTCGCTGGACTGAGATATTGAATCTTCAAACTTGGGAACAACAAGAACGCCCAAATCAACGCCGTTTTAGCCAATGATTCAAATACCCTGGAAAAAGTTCAAGTCCATTCGTCCTGGTTCCGATAACTAGAGGATATGTCAAGAACAAGAACACAAATCAATTGTTGGGGTTTTCTTGCGCTGGGTCTTCT
Source organism: Silvanigrellaceae bacterium (assembly GCA_049423385.1). Classification (GTDB taxonomy): domain Bacteria; phylum Bdellovibrionota_B; class Oligoflexia; order Silvanigrellales; family Silvanigrellaceae; genus RFOM01. The sequence continues at coordinate 10,152 of JBMSQQ010000056.1, forward strand.
GGGTTGCCAAGGCGGCACTCCCAAGGAGCGTTGTTCTGCCACAATGGCAGTCAGTGATGGAAGCACGGTGAAGACCGAACTTCTGGGAGGCGCTGTTCTGCTGCTGGAAGGCAGTTCCATGGCGCCTGGCAAAGAGGGCACAAAATCGACAGCGCAATGCACTGCATTTGTGCGCGTCCTTTCCAATTCGGGAAACACATACAAGGCACAAATCTGGACAGCGCGTCATTGCCTTCCGGATTTTTCCTCACGCATACTGAAAGCCGAACTCAGCATGTTTGATGGTCGCAGTGGATACGTCAAGCTGGATGCGACGTTCCCTCTTGCTATCACACGCAATGGTTTTTTTGATCTCGTTTCCACCAGGATTCCCGAATTCCTCGATGCAGAAAAGAAACAAAAAAATCCAGCCAGAATTGTTCTCGACTACACTTTCCTCGAGGAAGAGGGAAAAAAGAACTACGGCGCAGACTGCAAACAATCCAGCGATGAAGTCTCTTCGCCAAACCGCTTGTGTTCAGCCTTGCAGGATTTTCGAATGTTGGAGGCTGAACTCAGCTCGAAATCGAGCATTGGGGAAAATATTCTCGTCGCTCTTCAGGTATCCCAAAAAAATGGAACGAATGGACTAGCGACAGAATGGATCAAAACTGTTCAAAGGCAGGCCGAACTGGAGCTCGACATCTCGCGCGGAAGGTTTGTTGATATTTTTCTTCAATGCGGAGAAAGCTCACCTTCAGTCGTCTGCAATTACAAGGACACGCTTGAAGCCCTTGCAAGAAAGTGGCGTGCACCGGGTCGTGATTTACTTGCGGAGGCGGCTAGAGATGGTTACACGGCACCTGGCAAAAGCTATTCTGAATTCAAGAAATCCATTGCCGTTGACCATTTCAGCAAGACACTCCTGCCCCTGTTCCTGAAAGTTCAGGGTGGAATTCAGGGTGGAACAGTTCCTTTGCTTTTTGCAGGAAACTTTGCAGATTCAACGGGCAAGTTCTTGAGCTTCTCCGCTGCCAGACTCGCCGACTTCTACAAATCATCAGGCTCGAATCCGAGTTACAGCTTCTTTTCCCGCGACACCACGCGGGATGCGCTGATGAGGTTCGAGAGTCCCGCCGGAAAATCTCTCATTCTGGACAGCGGGGACAGCGGCAGCGCACTGATGTTCGACGAATCCACCCCGTTCATGGTGCTGAGTGCAAAGGGAGAAAAATCAATCAGTGGTGGTGCCTCGATTCTTGCCCTGCCCGAGGCAACGGTCGAAACCAGCGGCAGCGCCGACGCAGCCGGAAACGGAAAAAGGGTTGCGGCGTATTGCAAATAGCCCGCAACCCCTAAATGAATGCCAAATCAGATTTCAAAAAATCAACGTGAACGGGTCTGCATCAGTCGAATCAGGTGAATGATGTCGCCAGCAGAATTGTAACCTGCAACATAGCGTGTGCCTGTTCCGGGAATCAGAATGTAATCCGTGCGGACGATGCCGGGCATTCCACCCATGCTCGCGCCACCCAATGCGTAGGCTGTTGCATCACCTTTGTCATTGGCACTCCCAGGCAGCTTGCTCGCGACGCTTGGGAAACTTTCACCCAACGTGGAAAGCTCGCTGCCTGCGCAGGATTTTGAGTTGCGCTTTGCCTGAATGGCTGCGCGCTCTTCAGAGGCCAGGCTCGTCAATTCAACCTTCTGCAGCGAAGAATACTCAATGGCAGTCGACAAAAGCTTGGCCTGTGACTCGCTCAATTGGCAGACTTCAGCTTCGGGTGCAGACATGCGGGTCGTTGCGCTCATGGATGAATCACCGGGCTGTTTGCAGCCGAAAGCCAAAATCAAAAGCAATCCTGTTGAGCAAATTTGAAGGAGTTTCATCAGCAACAACCTCTCGTTTAAGCATTCTCTTCGCAACACCCGTTTGATGTTTCAAAGTATGGCACATTCAGCAGCAGAGGAACCGGTAACTAGGGGAAAATTGAACATCAATCGTTTGACTGTTTGGCAAAAGCCGGAGCAATATTTGAATTTCACAAGCCAACCCTGCATGTTTGGCGGTTTGCTTTCTCAATTGGGAGCCTCCAGAAATGAATATTAATGCAGCAGAATTTCCACTCCGCCGGGTCACAACCATTTTTTGTTCAGCAGCATTCATGTCACCGCTTGCAGCACAGGCGGGCGGAAAAGGACACGCTGCGCACGAACACGGCGTTGCCACGCTCAATGTGATTGCAGAGGGAACCAGCGTCACGGTTCAACTCGAAACGCCGGCCGAAAGCATCTATGGTTTTGAGCACGAGGCCAAAAAGCCGGCCGAAGTCAAAAAACGCGATGATGCCGTGAATAAGCTCAGGAACAACGCGGAGAAGATGTTTCTGCTCGATACATCCCTCGGGTGCAAGGTTGTGAACGCAGAGGTGAAACCCTTTGTGGTGGAAGGCAATGATTCGGGCTCGAAGGCCTCGAACGAGCCAAAGAACAAAAAGAAAGGCACCCACAGTGAAGTTCATGCGACGTTCAAATTCGAATGCAGCAAGCCAGTTGCAGGCAGCGCCTTGAAATTCGCGGCCCGGAGTCAATTCAAGGCACTGTCGACTCTCAAAGTCCAGGTTCTTTCCGGCGACAAGCAGAGTGGCAGCACGATCAAAAACGATGCAGGAACTGTTGAACTTTAAATTTCAAAAATCTAAAGCAAGCCACATTCGACAGCTGAGAGCCCGGTCATGCGGGAAAATTGATCATCAATGGTTTGACTGTTTAGAAAAACTCCGCTGTAAGTCTGAATTTGACGAGCAAACCTCGTTGTTCGACGATTAACTCATTCTTTGGGGAGCTGATACAAAATGAATTTAAACCTTGCCCTCATTGTGTCCTCAATTGCACTTTTTTCTGGCGCAGGATGCAGCGGAAAAGCACAGGGCGACAGCTCAGAGGCATCCCGCGCCAGCACCAGCGAAGTCAAAGGACAATTTTTCAATGCAAAAATTGTTGGCTGGAGTGTGGGTCCAGAAGTCAGCGGAGATTCCCTGCAGGACATTCGAAACGCATGTGAAATTGAAATCACCACACCCTCGGGTGAAGTTCCCTCCAGCTTGTCCGTGCAAAAAGTATTTCCATTCATGAAGGTGCACGGACACGGCGCCCCAGACGAACAAATTGTCACCGAAGTGGTTGGCAACCGAATTAAAGTTTCAAAAATTTCATTCATCATGAGCGGCCCTTGGGAATTGCACGTCCAGGCCACCGTCAACGGCCAATCGGGTGAAGTCGAAATTCCGGTGGTGGTTCCGTAAATGACACCAATTTTGAAAATAAGATTTTCATTTTTTTCTGCTTCTGTTCTCGCTTTTGTTGTTGTCGCCATCAGTTTACCTTCACACGCCTGGGCCTGTGCTTCATGCGGAAGTGGGAGTGATGATCCGCTTGTTTTGTGGCCCAACGAAGAATTGAAGACCTACGTTGGCGTTTCGACCAGTTCACGCTTTGAAACTGTAGATCCACAAGGAAAATACGGTCAGGAATCAGGTCCGAAGTCACGCGACGCTTTTACATTCGCCGTCGGTAAGGCTTTGCGCAATGACTTCTTCTTTACGCTCACACTTCCTGTGCAACAAAACAGGCTTGAAGGCTCATCGCTCAGGTCACTGGGCGACCCCATGATTGCAGCCCGCTGGTCTTGGTGGATGCCCGATTTCAGCGAACCTCTCCGCCCTCAAATTCAAATGATGACGTCCTATAAACTCGCGCATTCAAAGTCTCTCCAGGAAACAACCCGTCCGGATTTGCTCGATGCCTTTGGCACTGGAATTCCGGAACTCAAATTGGGCATCGATACGTTTTGGGGAATGGGCACCGTCAAAGGTGGAGTCGCTCTGGCAGGGCTATTTCCCGAAGAACGAAAACTGGGAAGAACGACGGTTTTTCCTGGAAACGGTCTGCGGGCAACATCAACAGTTGGGTTTTCCTTGGGTGGAGACAACAAGATGATCGGTGGACTGGTGCGTGAAATGCGTGAAAACCGCCGCAACGACGGTCAACGCGTTGAGAAAAGTGAAGTCTTATCCCACTCCATCTTCGTGACGCTCGACTGGTCGCCCGCACAGCACAACATGCTACGATTAAGCCTGACCGACAAAGGCCGCGTTCTGGAGAACAGAAACATGATTGCCGCCTCGTCGTTGAGTTTTGCATGGTTGGCGACGTGGGAATAACGCTGCAGAGCATTCGGAATTCAAAAATGACAAAAACGCTTTCGATAACGCTGCTTGCTGCAGGAAGCACATGGCTCTTTCCACTCTTCGGAGTCGCATCACATGATGCAGAAAAGCCTGCGGCAAATTGCCCGCCGTTGGACAAAAAAAAATTGAAGGAAATTGTTGAGGCGAGCGAGGGCAAGAAAGTCGACTTGGTGTTTTTCTCGAGTTGGTGCAGCGACTGTGGCAATCACCTCAAAAAACTCGAAGGTCCAGGCAAAGTCCTGGTTGGAACATTCGATAAACAGCCGCGCATCGAAAAACTTGTCGCCAAACTCAAACTCCCGAATCGCTGTTTTACAGACTCAGGTGTGGCCAAAAAACTCAAAGTCACAACGGTTCCAGCCGAACGCGCTGTGACTCAAGAGACTCTTTCGCTGCTTCAAAACTGAAACCGTTCAATTCAACAGCGCAACTTGACTTGACGGTGACTCTTGGATTTTGAAAATGATGTCGGCCCACGCCGCTTTAGTAAGGGAAACAAAAGCATGAACAATGTGCGTGAAACGGTTGCCAAGCTCTCTGTAAGCTGTGGAGTGGTCTTGGTGTTGACGACCCTCGCCTGTGGGAAATTGAACGACAAGGGCAGTGGCTCTGGCACCAGCTCTGATGAACAGGTCGTCGAAATCCCGTTCCGTGCCACAGTGGGTGACGAAGACTTCGACTGCAACAAGACCTACGCCCTGGGGACAGACAACGCGTCAGTGCAGCCCAAAGATTTCCGTTATTTCGTTTCGGATATCAGATTCGTGAAGACTGACGGCAGCAAAGAGAGCCTCAAGCTCGAACAAGACGGTCAATGGCAAACCGGCAATGTAGCCCTGCTCGATTACGCCAACACCGATGCCAATTGTGCGCAGTCCAGCTCTCCAGATGCATCAACCCGCAAGTTCGTTCGAGGAATCATCAAGAAAGGTGACTACGTCGGAATTGAATTCGCGCTTGGCCTTGATGACAAAACCAATCACCTTGATGCAGCAACAGCTCAACCTCCGCTCAACAACCCCGGGATGTGGTGGTCGTGGAAAGGAGGCTACAAGGAAGTGAGACTTGAACTGACGGTGCTTTCCGATGGCCCTGCCAAAAGCAAAGACTATCTGTTCCACCATGGTGCAACGAGTTGCACAGGTTCAACGCCAGAAACGTTTGCCTGTACACACGAAAACAACACAACCATCAGCTTGACAGGGAACCCGTTGCAATCGGGTGTCAGATTCGACATTGCGAAGCTTTTTGATGGCGAGAAGATTCAAGAAGAACTCACACAGAATTTGTCGTCGACCAAACAAATGGGTGCCGTGGCGAGTCCTTCATCATGGGGATGCATGGCATTCCCGGGCGACGGCGACTGCGAATATTTGTTCGCCAATATTGGACTTGCATTCAAAGACTCGGTCGCTGGACTCGTGCCCGCCCAGAAAGTCTTCTCTTTGTTTGCCAACACCTCAACAACCCAATCAGCGGATCCTTCGGGCATCAAGACAGATGCGAGCTTGTGCACAGACGCCAAGAAAACAACCACTGGCGACAACTGCTTTGTGCGTGATCCGGCCTTGAATGTTTCGCTGGAAGTGGGCGACAGCGCGCACGCCTCTGGCGCAGCAGGGTTTGCGAGCCACAACGCTGGTTTGACTTGTGTGACCTGCCACCAAAGCAATGGCCCAGGCAAAGGACTTCATACCTTTTCTGGAACCGTTTACAAAAAAGACCTCACAACACCCGTAGCGGGTGCAATCGTGAAAATCTTCAACGAAAAGCCACCAGCCTCGGGTGCCGACACTCGAGTTCCATTGAAACAATTCATTACCGACAAAAGTGGCAACTTCTACACAACGACCGATTATCTTGCGCAAATCACAAATGCCAACAAAGAATATTGGGTGAGCGTGACCGATGCCGACGGTACTGGTGAGAAAAGAATGAACTCCTCAAAAGTCACCGGGCAATGCAGTCAATGCCATGTGGGTGGGCAGAGGATCTGGATAGACAAGTGAGCATTCAACGCAACTTCACCCCCCTGGGAATCTTCCTTCTTTGCACCTTCCGATCGGTTGCGTTCTGTGGAGTGGATGAAAAAAAAGCGACCTGGGGAAAAGCCCTTTTCTTCGAACCACGTCTTTCTGCCAACGGAAAAATCTCGTGCGCCACCTGCCACGACCCCCAGCGTGCTTTCACCGAAAACAAAGCCAGCTCTGTAGATATTGAAGGGCGACCTGTTCATCGGAATTCACCAACCCTCATCAACGCCGCGCACATGGACGTTTTGACCTGGGCCAACCCGGTGCTGCGCAAATTGGAAAACCAAATCATCGTTCCTTTGTTTCTCGACACTCCAGGCGAAATGGCATTGATTCGGGTGTGGCCAAAGGTGCGTGCTGAAGTTCTCGAAAAATCGCCACACATTGATATGTTCCGCGCGGCTTTTCCGGAAGACAAAGGCTCACCCGACACACGTCACCTGTTCTCGGCATTGGCCGAGTATGTGCGCACGCTTGTGGCATTCGACAGCCCCTATGACCTGTTTCTTGCCGGCAACAAAAAAGCAATGTCGGCTGAAGCGCAAAAAGGACGTGAACTGTTCTATTCAAAACGAACCAGCTGTGGCGAATGCCATTCGGGAGTTCTTTTGAGCAATGCCGCAAAGCCCGAATTCCTCAACAGCAAAGACCCCTTGAGCCTTGCGCCCGCAAAAGACAGGCAGGGTAAAATACTCCAATTTGCTCACAACGGACTCTACAACTGGGACAAAAAAGGCGGCGCACCGGAAAAAGGCGAAGGTCTTTACGAGTTCACACACAAGCCCGAAGACCGGGGTGTCTTCCGCATTCCGCCGCTGCGCAACGTGGCCCAAACTCCGCCCTATATGCACGATGGAAGTATTGCCACGCTTGAGGAGGTTGTTGAGCACTACAGTCGCGGAGGGCTCAACAAATGCGCCGCAGGAATATCTTGTGGTTCCGCTCCGCAAAAGAATTCGCTCATTCGCCCTCTCAAACTGACCAAGCCTGAAAAGAGAGCGTTGGTGGAATTCCTGCGTTCATTGTCGACATCTGCTCCGAGCGGGAAATAATCCGACTCAATCAACTTCAGCGAGTCTTGAGCCAAGAGTTGTTGTCACTCAAATCTTTAGAATCATCATTCTCGGCGAGAGGCACTTGCGGATGTCTTCCTGGAGCTTGCGGAATTCTGGCGATCTGAGTTCGGCGATGGAAATATATTGGGTCGCTCGTTCTGTTCGTGTCTCAACAATCAGCGCACCATTGATCAACTCGTATGTTCTGGTCGATGTCATCCACGGAGAAGAAACCGTGCAGTTGGATGGTGTGCTGCCAATGAAATTTCCGGCATCAAGACGGGTGCGATGAATAAAGGTTTCAGGTTCGGAAAGATTCAAACCCAACACCATGCTTTCGGGTTTGATGTTCAGATATTTTTCGAGATCGCCAGAAATAAGCTTGCCGTATCCCGCAGAGGTCCACGTCAGCTGTTCGAAAACGGACATGTCAACCGTGAAACGCAGCGGACGGACAACGTCTCCGGAAACATCGGGAAGAAGAACCTTGCTCGACAAGATACGCCGACCTTCGGAAAAAATCTTTTCAAGCAATTCAACCCTCTGCTTCTCGCTTCGCTTCTTCAAGGTGGGAAAGAGCGAAGCCGAATGAACGTCGGAAAGGTAAAATGTTGCCTTCAAATCCGATTCCGAAGCTGATCTCACTTTTTGGCTCACATCGAATTCGACTATCCGATCCGATGGCACAATTTTTGGAGTCCGCTCGATGGGGTCCTTCCCGGAGTCACGCAACACCATTGCGGGTCTGTCGGCAATATCCGGCCACTTTCCGCCAGAGAATGCAACGCTGTTGGTCGGATCCAGCCAATACACGCTGCCATTTTTGTCTTCCGCCCGCACGACCATGTGATTGAAATAACTCACAGTGGGAAGTTGCATCGGAACAAATTCCGGATCCCCGCGTTCAATGCCCGCGAGCTCGACCTTGTAGCCCAGATTCTTCAGCATGATTGCCAAAAGATATGAAAAATCTTTGCAGTCTCCGAACTTGTTCTTGATGATTTCTGCTAGACTCCGTGGATAATATCCGTTTTCGGTCACACGCCAATCACCCATGTAGCGAAAATCCTGAAGTATGAAGGTATGGAGTACATTCGCCTGTGCGAGGAGTCCGTTTGCCTTTCGAGCCATTTCCAAAGGCTTTGCCAGTTCCATCGGCAACGGTGCATCCATCAGGCTCTTGATTCGGGGCAACATGCGCTGCACCAATGTGTTCCAGGATTCCTCGCTTGAGATTTGCACAAGCGGTTGAATCTGGGTCCCGCTCCAGCTTTCGAATGGAGCACGTTCGTCGGTTTCAGAAAAATAGACGTCCCGGTTCAAGGTGAACTCAAGTCTTTTGCCAGACCGGCGAACGTCAACATGATCCTCAGCACCTGAAATCAAATAGCGTAAGGGAAGCTCGCTGTTCACAACAAGAGTCTGGCCCTTTTTTGTCATTTGGTAGCCGTAGTACTTTCGAAAAAAGAAGTGGCCTTCCACAGGCCTGTGGACAACGTTTCTCTTTTCCTCGATTGAAAGAACACTTCCCACCGAAATCTCGGGAAATGCGATCATCACACGGTGCTCTGAATTGAACCCTGCAGTTCCCGACGACACCGGCTTGTCTTCGATGTATTTTTTATCGACTGCGATTCGTTTGTCCCCGTTGATGACAAAAGCAGATATTTTTTCAAGCTTCGTTGAATCCGCATCGTAGTTGAAGTCATAGGTCGCATACTGGGAAATTCCATTCTTGGTGAGAATGCGGATGTTCCACTTGCGATAATATGTGTAGGTTCCGTCCCTGTGGACATTGATTTCTATTTTTTCGCCAAATGTCTCGGTATCTGCTTCATCGTGGGTCTTCCAGCGGGCCTCGGCCGAAAATGAACCAAAAGTCACAAGCAAAACGATCAGACTCGCAATGGAAAGCAACGCTTTCATTTTCCACCCCCAAACAAGCACGTTCCATGATAGGTCCTCAGGCGGTCGGTTGCAGCCTTCATCGGTCGGGAAAACGACGCTTTGTGACGCATGAACATCGGGACTGAAAAAAACAGGCCGCAAAATTGCGGCCTGCCGGTGTGTTTTGGGGGCATGGAGTCGTGGGAATGACTCCTGACTCAGCGGGTACGGATCAGAATCTTGCCAGCCGCGCAGTCAGCAACACTGTCTGTTTTGAGAGTGTTCACAAACCCGTGGATTCTAAAACTTCCGAGGGGCAGGGACGACACGCTGATACTCAGGCTTCCACTTGCCTCAGCGAGTTCGCCAGAGTCCCACGCAACCGCACCTGACGAGGCATCGACGAGCTTCACCCGATCGCCTTTTGTCATATTGAAGAAGCGGTAGCCAATCACCACAGAACCGCCCTGGGCCTTGGTATAGGTGAGCTGCGCCGGAGCAATCACCTGACAAGCATCGCGGCCCAATCCGAGTTCGCCATCGGCCGAGCTTGCGACTGCATCGGTTGCTGAATTTTGGTCTTGCTGGGCAAGGTTTTCGTTGAAAGATTGATTGTCTGTGCCGCAAGCCACGAGAGTCGAAACAACCAAGGATGCTGCCAAGAGTGCGATGCTTTTCATTAGAATCTCCTAGTTCCCGGGAGTGCTTCATTGCCTCCCATTATTCTTTTCGTCTTTTTTTTGTGCAACTTTAGATAAATCAGTAAATTTAATAAATACAGTAGTTTATGTCTTTTATTTGAGATTTTAGTAGTTATTTTTTGCACATGTATTAAGCATGCGTTGGAATTAGCAGATAGAGTTGGCGTCAGGTCCGTCAAAAGGTGTCGCGACAAGCTGCGAATGATTCCATTGAGGCCCGCTAATCTGCTCCAAGAGCAACGCCAACCTGCAAAGGAAATCTACTTATGATGGGAGCCGTGTGTGGCGACGTGATTGGTTCGGTGTACGAATTCACCAAACGCAAGGGCAAGGATTTCGAGTTTTTCCATGCCGCAGCAAAGACAACCGACGACAGCTACCACACCATCGCCATGGCTGAAGCCATCCTCACCGGACAACCGTATGAAAAACTGCTGGTGGATTTCTTTTGGAAATATCCTGATGGCGGCTACGGCGGACGATTTTGGGATTGGGCCAAACTTGGCGGAGGCGCACCTTACAACAGCTTTGGCAACGGCGCTGCCATGCGTGTGAGTCCTGCGGCCTGGATCCACGACACACTTGAAGAAACGCTCTCAACTGCGGAAAAATACACCGCGGTGACCCACAATCATCCCGAAGGCATCCGTGGAGCAAAGGCCATCGCCACTGCAATCTTTATGGCCCGCAACGGTTCGACTGCAGCCGAGATCCGAAAATTCATTCAAACAGAATACAAATATGACTTGTCATTGAGTCTGGACGCAATGCGACCCACCGCCCGCTTTGATGAAACGTGTCAGGTCACGGTGCCACAGGCTCTGACGGCTGCTCTGGAGGCCACGGATTTCAACGACGCACTGCGCAATGCCATTTCACTCGGAGCCGACTCCGATACGGTGGCGGCGATTGCGGGATCTGTTGCCGAGCCCCTCTTTGGAGGAATTCCAGAAGAGACGTTGGCATTTGTATGGCAGAGGCTGAATGCAGAATTGAAAAAGATAGTTCTTAAGTTCGCAGAAAAATATCGCCTTGAGCATCTCAAAGCAATTCGAGCACAACCAGTCGATGTGCTTAAAATTCAATTGTGAGTAAAATGAGCGAAATGGAGAAGTGCTCTGTGAACGGGAGCCTCCCCCAGACCTAAAGGTCAAGGGAGTTGATTGTCTGAGGGAGGCTAATAACGACGGGGCAATTCCAAGGAAGGGCCCCGTGAATAGAATACGTTCAACTCAAAGCCGATAGTTGACTGTAACCGCCGGCCGCAGCGACTGCGACGAAACCCCAGCCGCAAAAAACTCAACCTGTTTTGCAGAGCTCGTGGAGCCGATCAAATTGAGGCTGTATTCGATTCCCAGATTCATGGACACCGCCGCACCGCCGAAGTTCAATCCGGGCTGAACGGCAATCGTCCAGAACCCGTCGCGTCCCAATGATGCGCTCGCCTCGGAATAACGCAGCAAGACGTCGCTGTAGGCGCGCAACACCGGCGAATCTTGCGGAGGAACTTCGCTACCGAAAGGGCGGTCGCGAAATGTCAGGCCCACGGCATAAGCCGTGGTGTGGTAGTCCTTCTCGGCACCGCGTGCGGACGCCGGAACGTTCTGCAGGTCCAGATAAAAGAAACCGCGAAGGTTGCTGCCGTAGGAAAGGCCAAAAGCTGTGCGGCTTGTGTCGGGCTCGGAAAGCTTCCACAGGATTTCGGTCGATGCAGCTGTGGTGGGTTTGGTTTCATTTGCCTTGTCTGCATCGGCGGCGAAGGCCTGGGCTGATGCAATGGACGACAATACGAGACTCGAAAGTATGAATTTGCTTTTCATGATGATGGATTCCTTTGGTTGAAAATTATTTTGTGCAGGCATAAGCGATTTCGGTGATTTTCGCGATACTGACGCTGCACGCAGCAGCAACCAGAGTAATATTGACTGCGCAGATCCCTCCGGCGCTCACGGCTGTGCCCACGGTGCAGCCAGCCGGTAACAAATATGCATTTGCAGCGCAAATGGCATAGGCAACTGTGGGAACCGACATGTTCACGCCACAAATTGAAATCGTGGATTGTCCGAAGTCCAGAACACCGCCACCACAGAACGGGTTGAGCGTGTGACACTCGGGTGAATAGGGAGTCCTTGTCACGTCTGCAGATGGCGCATTCAGAAATGCAACGCCAAAATTGACGTTCTTGGATTCTTTCACTGTCGAGCCCAGATGGATGCCCACAACCTTGTTGTTTTGCAGAATGGGTGCACCAGAGGAACCTTGAATCGTGTCGTTTGAGTAATTCAACAAGGATGAAGATTCACTCTTTTGAAGATTTTCACCGCGTGCAGTTAAAAGTTTGCGCCGTTCGATTGAGAATGCGGTCACAGTGGTTTTGGAATTATCGTTGGCCACGGCAGATTCGAAATAGGAATCAATTCCGGTCACGGTGAGTTTTGCAACGTCTGCCTTGGCGAATTTCTGAATCGCCTGAATGGTTCTCTTTTGGTTGTGAATCGTGATGGTGTATTCGCTGGGCTGCGGTGCATCTGAAAAACAGTGGCCTGCTGTGGTGAGCTCATTTTTTCCCGAGGCAAAAACAGTACAGATGGGTTGTCCCTTGTAGTCGAGGGAGCCAATTCTGGAAAGAAGGTAAGAGCTGAGTTCTGTGGTTCTGTCGTCTTTCCCAATGATTGATTTTGAAACTGAATCTGGAGATTGCGGTGGTGTTCCGCAGGCAGACAACGCCAGACCGCCGAACAGTATCAAACTCAAAACTTGAAATTTCTTCAGCATGAAAAAGTTTCCTCTGAAAGGTGTTTCAAAAAAGGACACAATTGAAATGCGGATCTCGGAAATTCGATATCCGGAGCACCTTTAGCAATCGTGATGCCAAGAGTTTTCAGCCCGGAAAAAGTCAAATTTGCGCTATAAAATGTCGAATTTTTGAAAAACTGGCCTCAGGACAACCAATCGCTGGCCGAGAATCAGCCAGCGCGGCCGGCGTGCAGTCAATGTGATCTGGCCCTAAAATCTTTCGTCAACCACACCCGATTTCAGGATTTTCGGGATGGATGCGGCAGATTCTCAACCAACAATCGATTCCAGTTGAATCAAATTTTCCAGATTTAACGAAATCATTTGCAACTCTTTCCAATCGAAACACTGGCACGGCTGTTGCTCTGCGGTAAGTCACAAAAGTCTGTTCCCCAGAAGTCGAATCGAAATGAAGGAGTTCAATATGCAAAAAAGTTACAAACTCGTCGGTACATTGAGATTCGTTGTTTTCAAACATCAACACACACGTCATTGACCAGGAATGGAGTGGCAATTCCAAATGCGACTGGTATCAGCCAGACTGCTAGGCTTGAAAAGAGCTCAACTGCAACACCCCTGTCATCACGATTTGCGGAAGTCACCCGGAGATAGCCTCATGAAACATG
>JBMSQQ010000057.1:0-23413 GCA_049423385.1 Silvanigrellaceae bacterium
TTGGGATTGCTCGATGGTGCTTATGATTTTAGGAAGCGTCTTGCCAAAACCCAATATGAGGTGTAGGCGGTTGTTTCGGTTTTCGGTTTGACGATTCACGACTGAGGTCAAACCCATGCAGGTTCTTCTTCAACAAAACGTTCCAAACCTTGGCCACATTGGCGACCTCGTTAAGGTCAAGCCTGGCTACGCACGCAATTTTCTGTTTCCTCGCAAGCTCGCGATTCTTGCAGATTCGCGCAACAAGTCTCAGCTTGAGCATCAACTCCGCTTGGCGGAATTGGGCAAGGCCAAGGCTCTTGCAACTGCAAAAGAGCTGGCGACCCAGATTGGCTCCGTGTCGCTCACAGTTCAAAAGGCTGTTGGTGAAGAAGACAAGATCTTCGGTACCGTGACAACTCAGGAATTGGCAGACGCTTTCAAGGCCGAGGGCTTTGAGTTCGAACGTCGCGCCATCTCCATTCTGGACGACATCAAGCGCGTTGGCGTTTATCGCGGTTCCGTCAAGCTGCACCCTGAAGTGGCTGCAGAATTCAAAATTTGGGTTGTTGCCCAAGGCTAAAAACAGCACTTTTTCTTTCATGAATAGCTGTTTGTAAATGCCGCCAGCCGTTTGGCTCGGCGGCATTTTCGTTTCTGCGTCGACTCAAAGTTCCAACAATTGAGCCGATACAACGAATATGAAACACGTCAATGAAGCTCGAAAACATTACGATTCCGGCGACGGTCGCGGGGCTCTGCAGATCCTCGACAACCTGCTCGATTTGGCTCCCCGTAATCCAGAAGCCCTCAGAATGAAGGCCAAAATCCTCGACTCCTGGGGGCATTTCGAAGAGTCTTATCAGACCCTTCTTGCACTTTCGCAGCTGCCAAACCCGTCGGACGAGGTCGTTCAGGAGATTGAGCAAAGAGCGACTGAAGAGCGTGAAGCCATACTTTTCAGTGAACTGACCTCAGAAGGGCGCTGGTATTACGCGTTTCCAGGCAGCCAACTGTGGGTGTCCATTGCCGGCCTCATGGGCTGTGCTTTCTTTTTAATCTCGAGCTCCCAGGTTAATTTTGCCAATGCCAATGAAGTCATGGCGATGGCCTTGTCTTTCTTTTTTCTTGTCCTTCTTCCGTCGATTCTGCTGGCAGTCATTCAGTTGAGTGGCATCAAGCGAATCATGGTCGGTCTGGCAGGCGTTCGGGTCTGTACGAGGTTCAGGGAGCAAACTTATCAATGGGACCAACTCAAGACGGCAGTCATTGAATTCGACCCTGATCCGCGCGTGGATTTTTTGAAATTGAAGCTCTATGCCCACGGAGAAGGCAAAGAGCCGGTGTTGAATCTGGATATTTCCCGCGGGAAGTGTGTTGTGCGGGCACGCAGGCACTTCCTCAAGAACATTGTGACCCACATCGACAACGTCTGCTACATCTCGCGCCCGGAGGGCCTCATTTCGCGGGATGCCGCGTCTGTGGTTCAAACTGCGGTCGAGAAGGAAACACCCGATTCGTTGCAGCCTCCGCGCGCCGGATGAGTTTCAAACTCCCCGAATTTTGCCAGATTCACTTGTTGTGGCTGCCATCCCTCTGGCACTCTCCGGATTCCCTCAAAAAGAGTCCGGAGAATCCATGGAAAGCGGCAATCTGTCTGTTTTGACTTTGGTGAAATTTATAAAAAACGCACGTGTCGAGGACTCGCAAAACCTGCTGAGCTCGCTGTTGACGCCATCCGAGATCGATGCGCTTGCACAGCGTCTCGACATCCTGGATGGCTTGGCCAACGGCACTCCTCAACGTGAAATTTCGGAAACGTTGGGTGTTGGGATTGCCACTGTGACACGCGGAAGCAGGGTCTGGCAGAAAGAGAAGCAGCTTCTGCAGGGTTATTTTCCGCGAGCCAAAAAATTCACTTGAGGTCTGTGAGTTTCCGGAAAGTGGGTTGCGAGACAACGCTGTCGACCGCCGCGGTTTTTGATTTCTTCGCAATGACCTCAAACAAAGAGATGAAGTTGTTTCCATCCTGCCGGTCTTTCTCGAAATTGATGGTTGCTTTTTGATTGTTGGCAATATTCAAAAGAAAATTCCCGTTGTGCACGGTCTTGTTGCCGCCATTCGTTTCGGCAGTGCTGACGGTCACGTCGAGTGTCAGTGAACTGTTGAGCTCGTTTGCAACGACATCAATTTGAGTCTTTTTGTTCGCTGTTTCCTCGATGATTGAAGCTTTTTCGCCTTCGACAACGAGGAGCCTTGGTGCCGATATTTCCTTGCCATCGGCCATCAACCGAACCTGGAGGTCGTACTGATTCTTTGCGCATGCTCCCAGGAACAACATTGCGGAAACACTGGCTGTAAATCTGTTCAACATATTCACCTCCCGGGCTGAAAAAGTTCGCCCTGAGGTGATTTTCTGTTGGAGAGATGTTTGCGTCAAATTTGGTTTTTTGACGTGGTGATGACTTTTTACCGTTGCGTGAAAAGACCTATTGCTTCGCGATGATCGAAACCAAATGAACGCCGTGTGACTGCCAGGACAGGTGGTGCCTGGACACGCTTGAATGCACCCGAACGGCAATAGGCATTCCACCAGCGTGTGAGGTCCGCAATGAATTCTTCACGGGAATTGAACAACTGATCAAGGTGACGGCTCGCATCTGGTCCTATGAGTGCTTTCAGTGAACCGCTGTCCCACGCTGCCAACGTGCTTTCAAAATCAAATCGATTCCACTCTTCGATCCACAACCGGAAAAGCGCATCGTGGTAGGGATAACACAACGGATCGCCTTTGCCTTTGTTCACGTCCTGAGCGGCCGACAACTCCGCGCTTGGAACAACCGACATCGTTTCCTCTGGTATCAGCGGAGTGCCAAAGACGACCGAATTGTAATGCGCAGAAAGTGCATAGACATCTTGTTTCCAGAGGTCTGCAATCGGGGCAAGATAGCCAGCATGGTCTCCGTAAAGAGTTGAATATCCCACCGTCAATTCAGACTTGTTTGCATTGCAGGGAAACACCGCCCCGAGTGCAGACGAGAGTCCTGCCACGATTCTTGAGCCGCGATCGCGCGCCTGGATGTTCTCGCCAACAAGGGATGGCAATTGTTCTGGAATGGGCATTCCCTGTGTTCGTGCGTCGTCGATTTGTCTCAGGGTCAGAGCCACTGCTTCTTCAATCCCGAGGGAAGCGAATTTGCAACCCAGGTTCACTGCCAACTTCCGTGCCGCGCCGATCGTAAGCGGTGAATTGAAGCGTGAAGGCATATTGACGCAGAACACATTTTCAGCGCCAAAAACGCGGGTGTGAATTGCAGCCGAAAGTGCCGAATCCACGCCACCACTGACACCCACAACAACGCGTTCGAGATTCCATTCCTCTCTGATGAATCCCAGTCCGCTTTCCAATGCGAGGCGCATTTCCTCGATCCGCGCGAGCGATGTTTGCATTCTTTGTTCGGTTTTTTCAGTCCTTGCATTTGAATTTCCAGCGACGATGGTCCCGACCGAGTTCTCGAATGCGCGCGCAACGGGCGTGAATTGGTTTGATGTGTAAATCCCGCTGTCGCCGTCGAAAGTGAAAATAGTTTTGCCAACGTTCTGGGTGCCAACTCCGTTGACGTACACGACAGGGCAATTGTGGGTTTGGGCAATCCGGGTGAAAAGCTTTTTGCGCCGCTCGCTCTTCCCCAACGTGAATGGGGAACAGCTGATGTTGATCAGCAAATCGGCTTTCATTCCTTTTGAGAAAAGGAGGTCATAGGGTTTGTCTGAGTAGTCATCTGCCCAGGCATCCTCGCAGACGCCAATTCCGGTTTGAACCGTTCTGCCGCTGGCCAAGGGGATGGCCACAGGGCGAAGGAGGCTTGCCAAGGGAACACCACGCTCGGCAGCAAGTTTTCTAAGATCGAAGAAATGCCTGGAGTCGTCGAATTCCCTGTAATTGGGCATCAGCGTTTTGGGCCAGAATGGCAAACTCAAGACTGGGTTGATGAGCAATTGTCCCCGGTGCGCGATGAAGGCGGCATTGTATTTACGAACCCGTCCATCTTCATTGCGTGCATTTGAATCAATTCCCACGCTGCCGAAAACAACCGGAGTATCGCCGCTCAGGGCCGCAATGCGTCGTGTGTATTCTTCGCATCGCTCCAAAAACGACGGACGTTCCCAGGCATCGCCAAGGAAATATCCAGGAAGTGCCATCTCGGGACAGACAAGCAGATCGGCTTGATCGGCTTGTGCTTGCGCGATCGCACTTTCAATGGCCAAAAAGTTTTCTTCCAGCGCCGCCGCTTTGATGCGAGTCTGGGCGATGCAGATGCGCATGAATTGCCCCTCCGGAGTGCAGTCTATAGGCGTGTCTCTTGAAATTTCCCGACTCTAGTGACATACCAGATGTGTCTTCATGTTCATAAACCAGTGCGCTGGCCTTCAGACTGTCTGAGGAGTCTTACAGGAGTTCCCATGATCATGCACAGCCCTTGTTCCCGTCGCAATTTGTTGTCCTCCGTCACTTTGGCCATTTGTGCTTTGGGCCTTGGCATGCCAGTCGCTGCTCTTGGAGCTGTCGCTGAAGTGAAAGTGGGAGTGATCCTTCCACTGACAGGTGACAAGGCGACCTTCGGCCAGGAATCACTGAACGGCTTGAAACTGGCTCTCGACAAGGCAGGCAAGGATTCTCCACAGGTCAAGTTGCAGGTGGAAGACACCCAGGGAACCCCATCGGGTTCTGCAGCTGCCGTCAACAAGTTGATCTCGACAGACAAGGTCAACGTCATCATCGGTGAAGTGGCGAGTTCCAACACCATCGCGGCCTCCACGGCAGCCCAATCGGCGAAGATTCCATTGATGACCCATGCGTCGACCAACGACACCATCACTCTTGGCAAAGACTTCATTTCGCGCATTTGCTTTGTGGACAGCTTTCAAGGAGCGGTGATGGCAAAATTTGCGATCACCACCCTCAAGGCAAAAACAGCGGCGATTCTTGTCGACTCCGATTCCGACTACAGCCGCGGTTTGCGTGATTCCTTCAAGAAGGCTTTCATTGCAGCGGGTGGTTCAATCAAGGATGAATTGGTTATCTCGTACTCCCAGAAAGACCGCGACTTCAAGACTCAGCTCATCAAGGTTCGCAAGGCCACTCCAGACGTTGTGTTCATTCCTGGCTACTACACCCAGGTGGGCTCAATTCTTCGTCAGGCAAAAGAATTGAAACTGAACACCAAGTTTTTGGGCACGGATGGCTGGGATAGCCCCGACCTGTTCAAGATTGCCGGGCCGGCTGCTGCATCAGGGCACTACGTTTCGAGTCACTTTGCAGCCGACGACACGGACCCGCGCGTTCAGGATTTTGTTCGTGAATACAAGACCCGCAACAAGGAGAATCCAGGAGCCATGGCAGCACTTGGATACGATGCCGGATTTTTTATGCGGGCCGCGGTCAAAAAGGCTGGATCGAACGAGCCTGCAAAGATTCGTGATGCCATCGCCAGCATGAAGAATTTCGACGGAATCACGGGAACAATCACACTGGACGCAAATCGCAATGCGGTGAAGCCCGCGGTGATTGTTCAAACAACCGAGAAGGAATTCAAGTTCCTCACACGCGTCAATCCGTAATCAAGTTTTTCTCAACTGCATCGCGGGGAGGACTTTCGCACTGAAAGTCTTCCCCGTCGTTGTTGCTTGGACAGTGGAGTGATGTTCTGGTGTTCGACCTTATTCAGTATCTAGTCGATGGTCTGGCGGTGGGGAGTGTCTATGCTCTTATTGCCTTGGGCTATTCGATGGTGTTCGGCGTTCTGCAGTTGGTAAATTTTGCTCATGGCGAATTGTTTATGGTGGGTGCGTACTTTGTAATGTATGCCATCTCACTTGGCCTGCCGTGGCCGACCGCGCTTTTTCTGGGCATGGTCTTTGTTGGACTCTTCGCTGTCATCATGGAGCGTCTCTGTTACAAGCCATTGCGAGGCGCAGGAAAGTTGGCCCCACTCATTACAGCGGTTGGATTGAGTCTGCTCCTGCAAAATCTTGTTCAGGCTGTTTTGGGCCCGAACCCTCAAAGTTATCCTGTTCAACTGCCTGAAACTGGCATTGTCAGCATCCTTGGAGCATTCCAGTCCAACCCGGACCAACTCGTCCTTCCCCAACTTCCGGAAGGGCTTATAGATTGGGAAAATCTTGTCATTCGTCACCGTGACGTGCTGATTTTTGGAGTTGCGGTTGGTGTGACTCTCGCGCTCGAACTTTTCCTGCGCAAAACCCGGCCGGGCCGAGGAATTCGTGCCCTGGCGCTGCAACCCAATGCCGCCCGGTTGGTGGGTGTTCCATTCGATTTCACAATTTCCCTCACGTTTTTTATTGGTGCTGCGCTTGCGGTTGTGGCTGGGCTTCTGCAGGGAATGGCCGACAACCAGGTCACTCCCTACATGGGAATCACAAGCGGCCTGAAAGCGTTTGCCGCGGCAGTTCTCGGTGGCATTGGCGTGATTCCGGGTGCACTGGTGGGTGGGCTTGTGCTCGGTATCGCTGAGCGACTTCTGGTTGGCTATGACTTGTCCACGTACAAGGATGGCGCAGCCTTCTTCATCCTGATTCTTGTCTTGTTGCTGCGACCGCAAGGATTGTTGGGCAAAGCCAGAATGGTGAAGGTGTGATGATGGAACAATTGATTGAGTATTCGATTCTTCCGCTCATGCTCTTCGGTATCACTGCAATTCAGGCACTCGGCTTGCAGCTGATTCTCGGGGGAGCTGGCTTGTTGTCCCTGGGGCATGCTGCTTTCTACGCTGTTGGTGGCTATTGCGCCGCAACATTCACTGTCTACGCTGCACCGTTGATGGGAATTTCTCATCCATTCATCCTGATGTTGTTTGCTTTGGTGGTGGGTGGCCTCTCGGCTATGCTGGCGGGACTTCTGGTTGCGGTTCCCTGTTTGCGTTTGCAGGGGGATTATCTTGCAATGGCAACCCTTGGCTTTGCTGAAATTCTAGGAACAGTTCTCAAGAACATCGATGCCGTGGGAGGCACCCGTGGCTTCACCGGTATCCCGAAATTGAGTTCGCTCGTTTGGGTTTTTCTTGTTCTGGCAGTTGTCTGGTTTTTGCTTTCGAGATTCCGCCGGACAGGCTTGGGCATGGCCATTCAGGCGACGCGTGACGATGAAATCGCTGCCCGCAGTTTGGGAATCAATACTTACAACAGCAAGTTGTCTGCATTTGTCATCGGCTCCGCGATTGCTGGTGTTGCGGGTGCTCTTTATGTCCACGCGCTGCAATTCATCAGTCCCGACGAAGCCGACTTTTCGCGCAGCGTGATCATCGTTTTGGCAGTTGTGATTGGCGGCATGACAAGCCTGTTTGGCAGCGTTCTGGGCGCCCTTATTCTTGTGGCGGTGCCTGAAGTGCTGCGTTTCGCGCCTGATGCAATTCGCGAACAGCGCATGATTTATTTTGCTCTCATCGTGATTTTTGTGATGCTCTTCAGCCCCAAGGGATTGCAGTCCCTGTTTGCCCAATCGTTGCCCTCGCGGCGCAAATTTTCGTCGTCCTCTGGCACAGATACGGGAGGGAAGTGATGGTCGCGCAAGAGATGCAATCCAAGGTGTTGTTGCGCGCCTCCGATCTCACCATCCGTTTTGGTGGATTGGTCGCTGTTCAGGGTTTTTCACTTGCTGTTCCTGCCCGGCAAATTGTTGGCCTGATTGGTCCGAATGGTGCAGGGAAAACAACCGTTTTTAATCTCATGACCGGTGTCTACAAGCCCAACGAGGGGCAGGTGCATCTCGAAGAGTCGGAATTGACCGGTCGCGGAGCGCATGTGATCTCACGGGCAGGGATTGCCCGGACGTTTCAAAACATCCGATTGTTCAGTGGACTGACGGTCATGGAAAATATTGTTGCGGCTTTTTGCTGGCAGCGGCGGGGCAGGAGCCTGGCGAGTTTACTTTCCTGGCCCCGGACTGCGCGCTTTGAAAAAGAGCTCAATGAAAAAGCTCTCAGTCTTCTCGCATTTGTGGGATTGACGGAATACCGCGACTGGGAAGCAACCTCATTGCCTTATGGCCTTCAGCGAAAATTGGAAATTGCCCGTGCATTGGCAACACAGCCAAAGGTTCTGCTTCTCGACGAGCCTGCTGCCGGAATGAATCCGACGGAAAAAGGTGAACTGGCGGCATTGGTGCGGCAGATCGTTGAACAATACGGAATTGGCGTCTTGCTAATCGAGCATGACATGAAATTTGTCATGAATCTTTGCTCGCAAATCACGGTTCTTGATCACGGAGAGGTGATCGCAGTGGGGGCACCTGCCGAGATACAGGTCAATCCCAAAGTGATTGAGGCATATCTTGGTGTCGATCACGATCTTGCTCCAAAATCGGAGGGAGATTCGAAATGAGCCTTCTCAAAGTGGAAAACCTGACGGTGCGCTATGGTGCAATCGAAGCGCTGCGGGATGTGTCGTTTGAAGTCAATCAAGGCGAAATCGTGACATTCGTTGGATCGAATGGAGCCGGAAAGACAACCACAATGCGCACACTTTCTGGTTTGGTGAAACCCGTGCGTGGAAAGATCGAATTCAAGGGTTCATCATTGAACTCCTTGCCCAGCCATCAGATCGTCAAGCTCGGGCTCGCGCAGTCGCCAGAAGGTAGACTTGTTTTTCCTGATCTTTCGGTGCGGGAAAACCTGCTTCTGGGTGCATTCGCCCGCCGGGCTTCGCATCAGGAGCTCAATCGTGAACTCGAGAGTCTCTTTGAACTTTTTCCGCGCCTGAAGGAACGCCTTCATCAGGATGCCCATACACTGTCGGGAGGCGAGCAGCAGATGTTGGCGATTGGACGTGCTCTGATGGCCAAGCCCACCTTGTTGCTGTTGGATGAGCCAAGTCTTGGGATTGCGCCACTTCTCGTGCAGCAGATTTTCCAAAAAATTCTCGAATTGAATCGCAATGAGGGGATGACCGTTCTGCTGGCAGAGCAAAATGCAAGAATGGCCCTGAAAATTGCTCACAGGGCATACGTGCTGGAAGTCGGAGAGATTGTACAACAGGGCGCTGCCGCCGAATTGTTGAACGACGAAAAACTTCAGAAGGCTTATCTGGGAGGTTGAGCAGTGGGAATTCTTGTTGCGCGCACGAGAAGCGAATTGCGTTCCATGATCGCCTCCCTGAAGTCCACACTCGAAGACGCTGGAGTGCGTCCTCAGGTTGGATTTGTACCGACAATGGGAGCTCTTCATCAGGGACATGCAACTCTCGTGCGCAGAAGTTCCAAGGAAAACTCCATCACGGTTGTCTCTATTTTTGTGAATCCCAAGCAGTTTTCGGTGAACGAGGACCTCGACAAATATCCGCGAACCTTCGAAAGTGATTGCGCTCTTTGCGAATCGGCCGGTGCACAGCTGGTCTTTGCGCCCTCGAATGAGGAAATGTATCCGCCGGATTTCAAAACCAGCATTGGTGTGAGGGAGTTGGGTGATGTGCTCTGTGGTGCATACCGTCCCGGGCATTTCGATGGGGTCTGCACGGTTGTCATGTTGCTTTTGAATCTGGTTTTGCCAGAGAAAGCCTATTTTGGTCTGAAGGATTTTCAGCAGTTCGCGATTGTTTCGCGAATGATGCGCGATCTTGAGCATCGCACCCGGATCATCGGAGTGCCGACCGTCAGGGAGCAGGATGGTCTTGCCATGAGCAGCAGGAACAAATACCTCGACGCCCACTCGAGACAGACTGCTGCATGTATACCGCGGGCATTGTGTGCCGGCGCCGAGTGTTTCTTGAGCGGTGTTTCCGAGGTGGATGTCATTCTTGCCGAGTGTCGTGAGCACTTGAGGCAGGTTCCGGACTTTGAATTGCAGTACCTTGAAATTCGTAGCGCAAAAACCTTGTCATCCGTTGAAAGTAAAATATCCAGCGAGTCTGTTCTCGCAATTGCCGGATTTGCGGTGAACGCTGATGGTGGCAAAACTCGCTTGATTGACAACATACTTCTTACACATGATCCTGATCATCTCGAGGCGCTTCTGGATTTTGTCCGCCTCGTTTCGAAGTCCAGGTAAGGTGAATCAATGTTTCGATTGCTGGGGATTCATTTTTCGCGTTGGTTGTTTCTGCTGACCCCGATCCGTGCGTTGTTTCGCCTTGAGTTGACGCCAACCGAGGAACCTGAAACCTGGATCAAAAAAGTCACTTCAGGAAAAGACGTTATCTACGTCGTTCCACGGATGTCGGTTCTGGATCTGTTGGCGGTCAACAAGGCGCTCAAGCGTTTGGGGATGCCGCGTGTCTGGCATGAGGCACGACCGAACCGCTTCCGCAAGACGGCGCTTCTTTCGATGCGCCCCCGCAAGATCAGTTTTTTGCCGCGCAGCCGGGTCGACTTTTTCAGTCCAGCCGTGTCAAAACTGATGGCCGAAGATCATCGCATCAAGCGTGGTGAACTTGTTATTCTGCCCGTTCAAGTTTTTTGGAGCCGGGTTCCGGATCGGAGTGACCGGAATATTCTTCTTCGATCGCTGTTTCCAGATGAAGGAACGGAAAACGTTTTTCAAAAATACTTCATGCTGCTGATTCATGGTGGTTTGCTGCGGGTTCACTTTGGTCAACCGCTTGAATTGTCGCAAGTCGCACAGGGAGAGGAGTTGCTCGCCGGGCGACGATTGCGCAGGACCATGTTGATTGAATTTCAGCGGGAGCGAACAGCCGCGTGTGGTCCTGTAGTCTATGACCTTGCCACTGTCAGTCAAAGGATTTTGGCAAGCCACGACATCAAGAAACTTGTGAACCAGTCTGACAATCCAGCCAAGCAAATGCGCAAGGCAGCTCATTATCTCCGGGAGATCGCCTCGAAATACAATTACAGCACGATTCGCGCCATGGAGACCGTGCTGGATTTTGTCTGGACGCGGATATTTCAAGGTGTTCGTGTCCGCAATCTGGATGCTGTCGCACAGATCACCAAACAGGGGCAAATCATCTGGATTCCTTGTCATCGCAGTCATCTTGATTATTTGTTGTTGTCATATCTGATGAAGCGCAAAGGGCTTGCTCCACCGCACATCGCGGCCGGTGTGAATTTGAGTTTTTTCCCGGCAGGGCCTGTGCTGCGCCGGGGGGGCGCATTTTTCCTGCGCAGATCGTTTGCCGGAAACAAATTGTACAGCGCCGTGTTTTCAAATTATGTCGACTTTCTTTTGACCAATGGTCATCCGGTGGAATTTTTCCACGAAGGCGGGCGCTCGCGTATCGGTAAACTGCTGGTGCCAAAAACCGGTATGACCGCAATGTGCGTCAACAGCATTCTCAAACGTCGCGCTGAAAACACCTATTTCTGCCCGGTGTTCATTTCCTATGACAAGGTCATGGAAGACAACTCATATGCACGCGAGCTCAGCGGCGCAAAAAAAGAAGCCGAATCATTTTTCCAGCTGATTCGTTCCTTGCGTTACCTGTTCAGCAACTACGGGCGGGTTGAAGTTGCCTTTGGCACGCCTGTTCGCTTTGGTGATTTTTGGACGGATTACGTCTCCAGAACTCAAGCGCATGGTGGCCGTGGTGCCCAAAATGTGGAACGTGTACCTTTGCCTTTGGAACTTTCTTCACTGCCTGCGGATTTTGATCTTCGCGATTCACGTGTGCAGGCCATGGTTCGCGAATTGGCAAAACGCATCAACCAAGGGATCAACGCCTGCGCGACAGCTTCCGACACCGCCTTGTTGGCTTCGGTGGTTTTGGGAAGAAGCCATGCATCTGCAGAGTCGGACAACGAATTGGATGTGCAGCTATGTCTCCAAAAAGTGTCCTCGCTGCGTCGACTCCTGGAACGTTGTGGAAGCCTCTTGGGATGGGCAATATCGGCGGGTGAGCCGGGTGAAATGACGACTGCATCCAGTGAAGTGGAACTCATCACCAGCAACGCGCCGCAACTTGCCGTTGCCGACGAAGCGAAAAAGCGTCCGCCTGATCTGGTTTCAAGTGCTGTGAAGTGGGGATTTCTGCAGACGCGGCGGGATGCGAACGGCCGGCATCTGCTCAGGCCTGCAGACTCGGCTCAATTGAATCTTTGGTGGTATCGTGGAACCATTTTTCATTTATTGTCGGTGCCGGGCATAGTCGCAACAATTCTTGAACGCGGATTGTTGTCGACAACCCGGAGCGATTCAGCGCCCCGGAGCGTTTCCATTTCCGCTCTTGAATATCAAACTGCCGAAATTCGTCGGTTGTGGGATGACGAACTGTTTTGGCCAGAAACCACATCGACGGCAACCATCGTATTGAGCTGCCTGGAAATTTTCGAAGAGCTTGAGCTTGTCCGCCGGGACAGGGCAAAAGAAACAGTTTCACTGGTGGAAAAGTCCGAAAGCCAGCAAACACTGCAGTGGATTTCGGGCCTCGTTCGGCCTGAGATTGAGTTGTACAGTGTGCAGCTCGGAGCAGCTGTTCAGCTTTCACAGGAGGAGTCGGTTTTCAAACGGGATGAGCTTGTGTCGCTCGCAGCCCGCTTGCATCGGTCTGCATTCCTGAGAGGACATCTGCAGGTTCAGAGCCAACTGAGCGGTGTATTCGGTGGTCGTATCTTTGACTCATATTCTCGCGCCGGAGTTTTTGCACCGGCAGAAGGTGTGGGAATGAGCCTCGTCTATTCCCAGCTTTCATCACTTTCCGAATTTCTGCAGGTTGAGCGCTGGCGCGACTATTCGTTGTGAAATCGTTCTGCTGCAGCGTAAGTGTTGAGTTGCGCGAGCTTCTTCGGGCCCGTTTTGGGAACAACACCATCGAAAGGCTGACGACGGGTCAGCGGGACGGTGGTGAAGGTGAAATCGAAGGAGTGCTTGAAGTTGTATTTGTGACTTGTCCCCTCGAAAAATAACTTTGCAGCATGTTCTGGTCGATGCAGCTCATCGTCCCTGGGAAATAGACTTGGCCCTGAGGGCAACAGACGCCCATGTTGGCATCATAACTGGGTGCGTTCGCTGGGCACATGGGTGCCGACACGGGAAGCGAGGCAAAATCAGCAATGCAATACTGTCCCGAAGAAAGCTTGTAACCTACTGGACAATTTGCTTTTCCGTCGGCTGCAATTGTCACAGGAAGATTTTCTTTCACAGTGCAATGCATAATTCCGTATATGCTCTTGAAGTCTGTGTTCATTTCAGTCACGTTTCTGCACGTAACTCCGAATTTGACGTAACTCCAGACACCATTGATTCCAAGCATGTCGTCGGCTGTGAAGAAACTCGATCTGCCCATAATTGAATTTTCGTTCATGGTTTCGACGCCGGTTTGCCTTCCATCTTCATCATAAACGTCTCCGAGACCGAAAATGTGTCCCAATTCATGAGCGACAACTCTCTCTCCACCATGCCATCCCGAAGACGCGAGCTTGATTTGGCGTTGCAGAGGGTAAGCGTGGGCCCTGCACAGGCGACCATCCGGTTCGGGAAGATAAAATCCCGCGCAGCGGAGATTGGCTGACACGCCAACGTCTGTTTCGATCGTAATGGCATCGCTGGGTTTGTTTTTGCATTGGTTTGCACCCATATAATAAACGATGTTGACGTTGTTGCGTCGCCAGAATTGGTTGAACTGCAGAAAACTCAACCAGGTCTTCAATGCGGAATCGGTGCTGGCCTGGACTTCATTCAGGCGTTTTGCAATATCTGCATCTGTGATGCCTTGTGCTTTGACAAAGGTTGGGATTCGTTCCTGGATGCAAACAGAAATAAGGTTTTTGCTGTCGACGTCCCGGAGCAACGAGACTTTGTTGGCGCTTTCATTCACCGCATAGTTGACTTCAGAACTTGTACCCTCCTTCATGCAGGAAAGGTTCAGGACAAGCGAAAGAGCCAAAGTGAATTTGAGGACTTGGTTCATATCTGATGACCCTCTGAGTCCTTGGCGAAAAATTACCCTTCCTTTTCGGTGCAGCTGAGTCGGTTCTGAAATAGATTTTTTAAAGCTTCAGATATATTGAAAAACTTCTGCCGACCGAATTGAATCCGGTGGCCATGCCTGGCGGCTGTAATTCAACTCTCTAGCGTCCTTGTGGCCCCAGCCAACGCCAGAAAATTGAGTCGCTTTTTCCAGCGCGTTGCTCGGTGATTTCATTTTGGGGATCGTTCAACAGGGTGGCGACGTTGTCGATTTTTGGGATTCCGAATTGGTAATTCGCCAGTGCACGATTGATTTCGTTGATCGCTGAGCCGCTGCCAAGCAACAGGCAAAGAAGAGTCACGGTCATTGGAATATATTGGTAAGTGAACTCGCGTCGCAATATTCGAACCCAAAAAGACAACAGGAACATGAGTGCAGGAATTGAGGCACGCATGCACAAGTCGTTCATGAATCCCATTTTGTATGTTGGAAGCACGAGCAGGGCCAGAATTGCAGTCCACCCGGTGACTTTCTGCAAAGCAGTGAGTTTGGCCGGCGGCGGCAGATCAATTTGATTGAGATAAACCTTGGCTTTGAGATGTTGGCTGAAAAAAGGCAAGGCAACAAAGACTGTCTCGAGAAAAAACAACAGAAGAAAGTTGCGCGTGAATCCAGGTGCAGAAAACTGCCAATTGGAAGGAAACTTGAAGGCATTGGAAGAATAGAAAAGCATTGCGGTTGCAGCCAGAGTCGGACCGGCAAAAAGGTTTGCTGAAGACAGCATGTTTTGAATGTTTCCGGTGCGCAGTTCGCGAACAGCCAAGATGACAAGAAAGGGCAACAAGCCGAGACTGGCCACTGGGCTCCAAAGCAAAGACATGGCTGCGAGCAGCCAAATGATTTGCTGGCCAATCTGGCGCTCGAGAACAAGCAGGATTGCCGATGTGACTATCCAGGGCGCGAGCGTGTGTTGTGGCACCCAGAAAAGCAGGGTTGTTGTGCTTGAGAACTGACCCAGTGAAGCCCACCATTCAATATGTAGACCTGGAGTCAGTGCCCCGTTGCCATAACTCAGCAGTGCCCCCAGAAAATCGAAGCCGCCAAACAAAATGAAAACCAGGATTGAAAGCAGTCGTCGTCCAAAACTCAAGTCATCAAGACGCATGGCCAGGGAGAACATGCACCACGAAATCATCAAACCGATGTACGTCCAGAAAAAAATGAAATTGTTTGCGTGTTGCCAGCCTAGGTATTTTCCGACGAAGGCGGCCGGCAAATAATAAACGACATAGTAGACCAGAGGCACTCCCTCGCGGAGCTTGAGTGGCCAGGGATTTTGAGTCAGGTCCTTCAAGAGCGCATTGCTTGCTGCATAGTCGCTGTTTTGAAATCCGATTCCGCCGGTGCCGGACAGAGCGCACCAGACGAAAAGCAAAACGAATGCGAGTGCGTTTTTTTGAATCAGGGAGGCTGGAATCTTCCAGAGATTGTTTCGGACGCCTGTGGGGCGGGGTTGGGACAGGAGAGCGTGCAGGACAAGTGCGATTGAGATGATTGCCGCACCGGCGTTCAACCACCAGCCACTGAACATGATGACTGGCAGCCCCAGATAGATTGCAGCCGCAAAAAGCAGCCACAGTGCAGTGTCGGCGACGACTTCTTCATCCTCACGGTAAACAGCAGTGCTCATGGCTGATTCATTCTTTGGTCACAGTCATGAATTGCATCTTCTTTCCATGTGTCGACAGCACAAGTGCACGTGCGCGGCCTTCTCCGGGAGGCATGACCGAAACGCTCCTGCTTCGCTCCTGGCCAGGATTTGTGTAGGCGGTGGCAATCACTGTTCCACGTGGCATGTGGGATGGAACGAGCGCAAAGTTTCCGATGACGACGGGTTTGGTCGGCTTGGGATCCCTGGGCTCAACGAGCGGACCGGACAACGAACGGGTCAGGGCCGGGATTTGCATGCGCACATCGGACGGCTGTCCCAATGCTCGCGTCACATTTGCCAACCTGAGACTGCGCTTCTGGCGCGGACTTTCTCGTCCGTTTTCGTCGATGCCGACCGTATTGTCGACCAGCCAATCCGGATTCCACATTTGCAGTGAAACAAGACGTTTGTCGGAAGTCAGGCTGCCAAAGAAGGTCGGGCCACGTGTGAATCCAATCAGGCTCAGCTCAACAACCTTTTGCAGGTTGGGCTCGGATTTCAGCCAATCCTGAAGACACCTGAAGTTTCCTGAAAAATTGCTGAGCAGAATTGTGATCCGCTCGACCGCGTCCAGTGCCAGCTGCTTTTTGGCGGATTGGCACATGGACTCGAGGCGAATCCCGGACTCATGGACGACTTTTGCGAACTGTGTGTTGTCAAAATCCGAATCGGCCAGTGCATGCAGAACGAGTCCTTGCGTGCTGGGCCGCGTCGGGAGGTTGGCCGGAACTTTTCTGGAAACGACATCAAGGAACTGCCCTCTGGTGATTGCAAGTCCCTTTGCCCAGCGTTTGTAGGGTGGGGTGATGGTCGTTGACGACACCTTGATGCCTTGACGCGTTGCAAGCTCCTCAATGGATTTCAGCTGTGTTCGCCAATCCAGATAAGAGACTTCTCCTGCTGGAAGATTTCCATTTTCGGTTGTTTCCGGCTTTTCACCAACCACCTGAGTGTTGGATGCCTCGACAGAAGAGGCCGCGGGAGATTGCGCCGCGTCGGTTTTTGCGTTGGCTTCTTTGGCATCGTTCTCGACCGATCCGACAGCTTCAGGCGAGAGCGGTGCCTTTGGTCTGCCATCCTGTTGTGCTTGTTCCGCGGCAACATTGTCGGAAATGGCAGTTGCCTTTGAATTCTGGGTTGGTGTTTCGCTGGTGTTGATGTTGGTTTGAGCGCGAAGTGAAGCGCTTGAACGGACAGGGTCGAATTTTTCGAGAGCTTTGCGGAAAAGCATGCCCACCACAAGCGCAAGAACAACACCGGCAAGGAATGCCACGAGGTTGGGTGGAATGAGACCCGGTTTTGAGTTTGGAGCAAGGTTTTTTGCCATTTGCCGCACCTTCACCTTTGAGGAGACTTGTCCCGCGATCATAAGCCATCGGGCAATCTTCTCCTAGTGGGATGTTTCATTTTCGACGTTGTGGGTTGCACCACATCGGGTCAAACTTGAGATGTTCGGTGGAGACGGAATCCGAGAGGTATTGGATATTGCAGGCGTCCGAAGCTAAACATATGTTGGTCACGAAATCGAACATTCTGGGTCCGTTCGAGACTCAGGATGTGATTGAGATTTTGAGAAAAGACCCAGAGATATTTCATTCGATCCAATGGATTTGTCCGGAAGGCGGGAACCCGCTTCTTGTTCTTGAATGGTTCTCGGATTTCGCTCCGGAGGGTGCGCTTGAAGCGATTATTCTCGAAGATGCACAAGCGGGATCGCTGTTTTCGGAAAATATTTCAAGAAACGAAAAACGTGCGGAATTACCTCCGGATCATGGTGGCTTGAATCCGGTCCAGGCGGTTCAGAAAAATCATTCCAGGTTTCGAGAGTGGTTTGCCCTGCTTTGCCTCGCTCTGGTTGGTTTGGCTCTTCTCTGGATTGGCGCGAAGGTCTTGCGACCCGCGCGGGCATTACAAAAGCCTGAAAAGCCATTGGCTGCGAAATTACTGGGCTCCACGCCGGATGCTTTGCGCAACTATCAGAACCTTCTTGAAGGAAAAATTTTGCGCGACCCCAAAAAATACGCGCGGGCTTTGTTGTCGATGCAAAAGGACAGGTCTCTTTATCCCGAAGGGTTCTTGCCTTCGCCCGAGATGACCGCTGCAATCGCCTTGATTGGACTGACGCACGAGGAACTCGACAAACTCGACGAATGGAAGCAACTGCTCTTGCGCCTGCCGCCCGAGTCTCGCCAACGCGGCTTGGCTGTCGTTGCATACGAGCTTTCGCGGGTTGTTGCAGTGCGCAACAACCTTTTGTCTGTTTCCGAACAGGAATCAAAAAAGTCACCATCAGTGAAATTGATTCAGCAATCGATGGAGGAGTTGGGAATCGTCTTCGAGCGGATGCAGAGAGTCATTCCTCAATCGGAATCCGATGAGCCGGTCCTGCAGGGAATTCTCTTGTCGAGACTCATGTCGCTTGGATTGTTGACCATCCTTGAGCATCCGCTTCTTGCGGCAGAACAACCCCTGATCAAGGCATCGGTTGCAAACATTTCTGTCCTCTTTGAAAAAATTTCAACTGCAGACAAAACGCTGATTGGTGAATTGTCTGAGCTCGCAAAGCTCCGAATCGCCAATCCGAAAGCAAAAATCGAGTGGAGCAAGTCGGTCGAAAGAATTGTGGAATTCAATCGGCTCAACCGTTTTCTTTGTCAGTTGAATGAGACGGGATCCGGGGCTGCTTCGATGCTCTTTCTCGTGACGCAGGTCGCCAAGGAAAAGCAGCCCATGCCGGAAGTCGGAAATCTTTTTGATTCCTGCTTCGTTGGGCTGCGCGTCTACCCCAGAAATGGCGGGAGTCCGCTTTCGGACGTGGAAAGCGGCGGCTTTGATTACGTTGATCCGGGTGCGGTGGATGAGGGTGTTTTGCGCAGGTTCAGGGTTAAATTTCCAACCTTCAATCCAGCCCTCACGCGCCTCAAGGGAACCCGGAATTCGGCCGGAGATTGGATGTTGGTTTTTTATTTGAACGGTGTGCTGCCCGGGCGATTGTCTGCTGCGCAGAAAAACGCAAAGAATTCCCTGTGCAGCAAGTCTGTTGAAAAGGAATCAGTGTGTGATCAGGTGCGTTGGATGGAATCGCTCCCACGTTGGCGGGACAGGGTTCAACTGGTTCTTGATTTGCGGGAAGATATTCGCCCGGATGACGTGGCCCAGCTCGGCTACAATTTTGTGTTCAACGCTGCAAAGGAATCAGTCGGTTCGCACGGTCGCAAAAGAATCAAAGATTTTTATGAGGCTGTGAATGCCTTGAAGGATTTTGTCGACAAGGAAGATCCGCGGCTTCAGTTCCTGTTTGATTACATGCAAAGTCTGGGCGGCGAAAGCTGAATCGAGGTGTCAAGGTGTCGATGTGTGTCCTCGTCAGATCCGAAGAGTTCGGCGCTCGGCCGTTGGCAGAACAGGATCTCATTGAACACGCCGTCAGGGATGTTCCTGGTGTGCGCATGATAGAAAACGAGGAATGGCTGACAGTGCTTGACTCGTTGTCTCACATGGGTTCGCCTGTGGTGATGATACTTCCGTTGTCATTGAGTTCGGCTCAAAAGGAAGTGCAGCGGCTTCTGGCTGAGCTGGAAAAGAGAATGCCATTGAGTCAACTTCTGGGTGTTCTTTTGCTGATCCAGAATTCCGGACAATCCGTGCTTTCGCGTGAGCAGTCGCTTGCAACGGTAAGCTGGATTGAGCGAATCGACCAATTTTTCGACAATGCCCTGCCGGTCAATTTTATTTTTACACACAGTGAAAGTCCAAGGCTTGTGCAGATGAATGTGTCTGCGGCTGTCAGCAGTTTGTGGAAAACCTTGGAATCGTTCCGGGAGCTGAACATTCTCTCGCAGGAAATCGACAAGCTTAAAAGCCAGGTGGAAATCCTGGAGCGAAGAATTCGCTGAAGGCTTATCTTCGAAAAGATTTCAGCGAGTTTCTGCGCCCGCTGTCAATCGCAAAGATGGCAAGTCCAGTCCAGATAAGCAGGAATGAAACAAATTTTTCAGGACCGAAATCCTCCTTGAAAACAAAAACGGCGATCAGAAACTGAAAAGTTGGTGAAATATACTGGTAGAATCCCAGCGTGCTGAGTGGAAGTCGCTGGGCTGCTTCTGCGAACCAGACCAATGGAAGGGCCGTCAGTGCCCCGCCAAACCCAAGCAGGAGAAGTGTTTTTGCTGGTTCATGGGCTCCGCTCAATTCAAGAATATTCACCGGTGCGATTCCGGTTGAAAGCAGCATTGCAGCGGCAACAGGTATCAGCAGCGCGCTTTCAACAGCCGTACCTGCAGCGCCACCGAGTCTGGTTTTTTTGCGGATCACACCATATGCCGTGAATGTTCCCGCAAGCGACAATGCAATCCATGGAACCTTGCCTGCAGTCAGGGTCAAGGTCACAACGCCTGCGCAGGCCAGAGCGAATGCCGTTTGTTGCCAGCGGTTGAGCTTCTCGTGAAAAAAGAATGAGCCGATGATGACGTTAAAGATTGGATTGATGAAATAGCCGAGACTCGATTCAAGTGCATGACCCGAATTGACCGCGAAGATGTAAAGGCCCCAGTTGACTCCTATGGCCACTGCGGCAGGTACCGATTTTTTGATGGTCCCGGGAGCGAGGGCAAATGCCGTCCATGCCCTGATGTTCTTTTTGATTGAAAAAACGCAAATAAAAAAGACAACAGACCACAAGATGCGATGCGCCAGGATCTGCAGGGGTGGAACGTGCCTGAGTTCACGCCAGAAGAGCGGCACAAAGCCCCAGGTCGCGTAGGCGGCAATGGCATAAAGGGAGCCCCCCTGGGAGCTTGGAGTATTGTGATGATCAGCTGGTTTGCTCATATGGCACGGGTGGCTGGTGACGATTTGAAAAACTCAGGAGATTCCCGAAGGATTTCATTTAAAAACCAAGCATCAGAACTGCAAGTCGTCGATTGGCCACCCCGAGCGGAGAGTCGGGAAATCCGGTTTCCGAGCTTTTCGCACTCGGCACGATAGGTGGTGTATTTTCCGCCGTAAATTGAAAACAGGTTGGGTAAGGTTTCGTCTATGATTGTTTCACGGGACAAGGCCGAAATATTCAGTCCTTCATTTGTTTGCAGATACGCCGGAGACGCGAACGGATTGGCATGCCATTCATGAGCGGCAGGATCAAAATTGAGCGCACTGTGTTTTTCCTTGATGGGCATGGTGCGCACACCTGCGAATTTTTCCGCAATGTTTTCTTCCCTGATATCGATTTCGAGGTTCAACTCTGCAGCTTCAAGCAGGTATGAGACCTCTTGTTCCGTAGGTTTCAGACCTCGTGGTTCTCGTGCCGGAAGAACCGATTCGGTTGTGCCAAGCAGCCATTGGCCATCCCAGGGAATGAAAAAAACAACCCTGCCGTCCTTGTTCTGCAAAAGGCATGCTGCTGATTCTTCAGTTTTTACGTTTGCCACTGCACTTTTCTTGAAGATGATGTGGCTTCCCTGATTCAACAGGCAGCGCACCCGGGGTAAAATTCCCCAGCGGATCAGGTTTGCGTTGTTCCATGCACCCGAAGCGTTTATCACGCAGCGGGCGGTGAGTTCGCGGCTACCCTGTTGATTGGTGATGACCACCCGGTAGCCTTCCCGATCTGCAAGTTTTTCAACTTTGCTGACCGTTGCATTTTCTTCGTAGGTTGCGCCCATTCGTTTGGCTGCTTCAGCTGCAATGCGGACAATGACATCGTCGAGCATTTGCGCGTCGTAATAGAGAAAAGCACCTTGCGTCTGCTCCGCAATCCGGGATTTCTTGAGGTAGGGCGCGGCTTCGAACATTTCATTGAGTGACAGGCGTCGAGATGTCGGCAATCCTCCGTCGCCAGCCATGCTGTCGTAAATGAACAATCCCGCTCTCAACATCCATGCAGGCCTGTCTCCCTTGAACACCGGCAGAACGAAGGGAAGGGGTTGAACAATGCCTTTCAGGATTCTCAAAAGAAGGGATCGTTCCGAAAGCGCTTCATGCACCAAAGGCCATTGATAGAGATGCTCCAGATAACGCAATCCGCCGTGCACGAGTTTGGTCGAGCGGCTTGATGTCCCGCTTGAAAGCACCTTTTGTTCAACCAGGTGAATTCCGTCCATTCGTCTGGAAGCGAGATCATGGAGCAGGCCAACACCGTGGCAGCCGCCGCCAACGATCAAAACTTCAAGATCGGCCATATTCATTCCTCTGTTCAAAAAAATGAGCGGGGCCAGTCACCGCAACCGGATCGTGGTTCACGCCTGCATCTCGATGCTAGCATGCAAAGAATTCAAATGAGGGTCAATGTCGCGTCATCGGGGAAGATTGGCGGAGGATTTTCGGAGCTCAAGCGCAGTTTCGGCAATGAGTGATGCAGCGCTCAGCATTTCCGCCTCGTTGTTGGTCAAGCCAATGGAGACCCTGAAGCTTGAGAGCGCGGCATCGTCCTCCATTCCCATGGCCGTCAGCACATGGGAAGTTGTTGCTTGCAATGTTCGACATGCGCTGCCGGTGCTGATGCAAAGGTGTTTCATGTTCTCGATGAGCTTCATCGCATTCACGCCAGGAATATGAATCATCACAATTCCCGGACACTTTCTGGCCGCGCTTCCGGCACCCGCAAAATCTATCATGCCACCCAGCGAGCGGAGAAAAATGGATTCGAGATGCGCCAGGTGATGCAATCTTTCTGAACGTTCTTCCACCTGCAGCCGCGCAGCTTCTGCAAAGCCGACGATGGCGGAAAGATGAGGCGTGCCTGAACGCAAACCGGCTTCGTGGCCTCCTCCGGTGAGTTGTGGCGAAATGCGAATCCGTGGTGTTCGCTTTTTCAGAATAAGTGCCGCAGCTCCTCGTCCGGCGTAAATCTTCGCTCCCGAAATTGTCGCAGAATCGAAATCGCAAGTGTTTGAGCTGAAGTTGCCGCGCGCGAATCCCTGCACCGCGTCAACATGAATCAGGGCGCCTTGCCGGTGGGCGATTGCAATGACGTCTCCGAGATGTGACTGGATGATTCCGGTCTCGTTGTTGACGTCCATGGCGCAGACGCAAAGTGTATTGCCGTCGATGATTTCTTCGGCTTGATTGAGGTTGATTTGCCCGTTTGCATCGACCTTCAAATGCGCGATTTCAATTCCCGATGTGTCCATTTCGCTCGCCGTTGCGAGAATTGACGAATGCTCTGTTGCGCAGACGACGATCTTGTTTCTCTTTCTCAGTGGATTTTGTGCCAGGCCTCTGAGCAGTAGATTGTTTGCTTCAGTGGCAGATGCGCAAAACGTCACTTCATCGAAATCGACACCGATGGACTGCGCGATCAGCTGACGGGCGGATGCGAGACCATGTTCTGCAAGTTCTCCCATGGGGTGCAGGCGGTTGGCTGGATTTCCGTAGATTTGCGTCATCCAGGGAAGCATCTTGTGCAACACGCGGGAGTCGACAGGTGTGGCCGCGGCATGATCGAGGTAGATGAGCTCAGCTGGAAGTTCAACGCCACCAAAATGAATGTCCTGCGGCTTTGCGAGTCTGCCAAGCTGAGAATCAAAATGATGAGCAAATGGCGAAATCTTGGCCAACGGCATGCCGGCAGAAGACATGAATACGACTCTCCCCAGGGCGAAGTCCGAAACGCGATTCAATCAAACACAAAAAGCCCGGTCAGTCGTGACCGAGCTCTTTTCATTCCGACAGGGTTTCGTTCTCAGCGAAGGGCTGCGACGAGGTCGGTCTTCAGGTAGCGCTGAGCGACAAAACGGCCCTTGTAAAAGCCGCAGCTTTCACAAACCGAGTGTGGCAAGCGAGGCGCTGCACAGTTGGAGCATTTGGAGAAGTTCAACGCGGTAAGAGCGTCGTGCGCGCGGCGCATTT
>JBMSQQ010000058.1:0-23372 GCA_049423385.1 Silvanigrellaceae bacterium
GGACGCCCTATCCACCTGCTTAGAAAATAGGAAGCATATACCTTGAAGGCATTCGGGCCTGCGGCATCCAGATGGTAATTGAAAAAAGGTTCATAGCTTTCGCCTGCCATCTCGCTTCCCGAGAATGAGCGACGAATTTCACACTCGCCTTCCTTGAAGTAGGCACTCACGCGCGATTCAAGCAGAATGACCGCTTCTTGTTGCTTGACGTCCCAAACTTCGCAGTACTGGGCGTCGCCATCGATGGCGACTGCAAGGTTGGCCGGCAGAGTCCAGGGAGTTGTGGTCCAGACCAACAAGCTTTTGCCTGCGAACTTGCCTTTCAATCGCGCCCTGATTGTCACGGACGGATCCTGAATGTCGCGATAATCAAGACTGGCTTCAAAATTGGAAAGGGTCGAGCCGAGAGCCGAAGAATAGCTCATCACATATCGACCTTCGTAAACGAGTCCCTTGTCCCACAACTGCTTGAAGACAGCCCACACACTCTCCATGAACGACTTGTCCATGGTGCGGTATTCGTTGTCCATGTCGACCCAACGTCCCAACCGGCGCATGTAGTTGCGCCATTCGGAGGTGTATCGCAACACAGACTCACGACAAGCTTCATTGAATTTTGCAACGCCCAGCTTTTCTATTTCGGGCCGACCGTTCAGGCCCAGCTCTTTCTGAATGAGCATTTCAACCGGCAAACCGTGGCAATCCCAACCAAACCGGCGCTCAACCTTGTAACCCTTCATCGTGAAATAACGCGGGAACGCATCCTTGATGCTCGAGGGAACAAAGTGGCCAAAGTGCGGCAACCCCGTGGCAAACGGAGGACCATCGTAAAAGTTGTATTTTTTGTCGTGTGGACGTTCGTCGATGCTTCTTTGAAAGGTTTTTTCTCGATCCCACTTCTCGGCGACAGCCTTTTCCATGGAGGGGAAGTGGATGGATTTTTCCGGACGCTCAACGCGCATGTGCGAACCTCTTTGAACCGGTGGAGACTGAACCAGATTGCAGCCTTCTAGCACGGCTTTTAACCTGCTTGCCACCGACACAAGCCGGAGTTTTGGGGCTAAACTTGTCGAATGACAAAACTTTGAACTTGCCCGTCTCCCCGGCTGCCATGGATTGCAGTAATGTTGGGAACATGGCACGTGGCGGGGCGCTTGAACCTCCCAAGGGAGTGCCTCAACAACGAAGGGTGGCGGTCATGGTGAAAAGTGAGCTGATTGAAGTTTTGGCCTCGAAAGCTGACATTACGACAACTCAATCGGAAGAAGCTGTAAATCTGTTTTTCCAATCAATCATCGACTCCCTGACTACCGATGGTCGGGTTGAGATTCGAGGTTTTGGAGCGTTCACTGTCCGCAAATACAAATCCTACGACGGTCGCAATCCAAAAACGGGCGAAAAAATCGAAGTCCCAGAGAAGAAATTGCCATTCTGGAAGACGGGTCTCGAACTTCGCCAGCGCGTTGATGGCCTTGGAGTTGAGGGTTGATTCAAGATCCGTAAATTCGCTGACCACCCACGATTTTGGCGAATAACACCCGCAAGCGGGAAACTTCGCAAGCGGAACAACGAAAAAACCCCGGAGTCTGGTGCTCCGGGGTTTTTTCTTGCCAAAGACAATCAGTGGGCTGTGGGCAAATTACTTCGCCACGCCCTTGGCCTTCTTGACTTGTGCCGACAAACGGCTGATGCGGCGAGCCATGTTGTTTGCATGGATTACGCCCTTGCGGCGAGTCACTGCGATAACCGACTGGGTTTCGCGGAACAGCTCGTCGAGCTTGTCGAGTTGCTTGCTCTCGATGGCATCGCGCAACTTGCGGATGGTGGTTTTCATTGTGCTCATAACCTGACGGTTGCGCTGGTTACGAACGATGGTTTGGCGTGCGCGCTTTTCAGCGGACTTGTGGGTAGCCATGGAAAACTCCAAATGGGAGTGGCTGTGCAAACTCAACGGCCACCGAAGGACAGACACTCACTGGTTTGAACCAGACCTTCGGGACCACCCACCGCATTGCTCTGGAAAACGCGGCGGAAAATCGAAAACTTAAATTAGCCCAGGGTGACCTTGGTCTTTTTGAGCAGGTTTGCAACTGCGTCGGAAGGACGTGCGCCCACTTTGTACCAGTGGTTCATGCGCTCGGCTTCCAGCGAGATGACTGATGGCTCGGTCATGGGATTGTAGTAGCCAACGCGCTCGATGAAGCGGCCGTTGCGGGCATTGCGAGAATCGGTGACAACCACCTGAAAGAATGGGCTGTTTTTGCTACCGTGACGTTGCATACGGAATTTCAGTGCCATGGAAATGATCCTTCTCTTGAGTGGGAAAAAGCGGCCCACCTGCCCGGCGTTTTGTGAGTTCTGGAAAAACATCAACAATTTGAATGCTTTTCTCTCGGACTCTGGAACGCGTTACCAGTCAACCCCGCCTGCGCGGAAAAAGCGGCTTACCGCTCGAATTTGCCTCTGTCAATCTCGAAGACGTTGGCAGCCCAACGACCCCTCCCCAGGTGTATAATTCAGGGGACAGGCGGAAATCGAATCTCCGAATTTCTGCTGCTCTTCAAGGCAAAAACAACTCCTGACACGGAGGTTGACGGCGATGCGACAGAACAGATTCCAGTCGGCCGTTCTATTGACCCCGGAAGATGGCCTTGCCTCGGAATGCCAGGCGACCCTCAAGAGCTTTGGTTTGAAGAAGATGACTCTAGTGACAGAGTTCGGCGAACTGTTGAAGGAGCTCATCGAGCACCCCTTCGACATCATTCTCATCGACTTCGATTGCCTGACCGGCGCAGACAAGGTTGGCATCGTCAAACGCCTGCAATCCTCTCAAAACCACAAACAGGGAATCTGCGTTGCGCTGGCGCACATCGGCTCTTCCGAAGAATTCTCCGAAATCAAGGAACAAGGATTTGCATCAGTGCTGATAAAACCAATCAGCATCGGGATGATGGAACAGGCGCTCATCGAAGTGATCGAGCGACAACGCACTCAGCCCATCGATCGTGAATCGCTGCTCAAGGTTCACAATTTGTTTTTGAGCGGCCAAACATTTGAAGCTGAGCGAATCCTGAGCATCTGGCTTGAAAAGGAACCCGAGTCGCCGGAAGGCCTCACACTGCTGGCCCTGCATCAGCTCAAAAAACAGGAATTTCATCGGGCAAAAAAAACCATTCAAACTGTGCTCAATCTCGAACCGGACTATTTGCCGGCACTGCACATCAAAACCCGGCTTTCATTGCGCCTCGGACAATTGGATGAAGCATTTGATGCTCTCAGGCAGGAAGAAAAAGTTATTGCGTTCATTGATGCAAAAAGAGCAGAGAGCCTGGTACACACCAACACCAAAAAAGAGTTGGCCGCCCTTGCCTTCTGCAAGCAATTCTCCACCCGAGAAGGCATCACCGCCCTGCTGATCAACCTGGCATTGCAGTTGAGCAAGACGGGCAAAGCCGATGATTCACTCAAACTTTATGCCCGCGCACTTGGGCCCCTTGAGGATGAAAATTCCAGATTTTTTGTATTGTTCAATCGCGGCAGGTTGATGCTGAACTCTCGGCTTGGCGAAGAAGCAAAGCGCGACCTGCTGGAAGCGCTGAAACTTGCGCCCGAGGAACTCCAGGGGAAAATCACCGAACTTCTGCAGATGTGCAACACTGCTGCGGTCACGTCCGAAGCAAACGCTCCCCGCAAGGCAAAAGCCCTGCGCTCGGGAGCGATGGCTGTTCAAGACATTCTGAACATGGGCGAAATCCCACGAGCAAAACCCG
Source organism: Silvanigrellaceae bacterium (assembly GCA_049423385.1). GTDB lineage: Bacteria > Bdellovibrionota_B > Oligoflexia > Silvanigrellales > Silvanigrellaceae > RFOM01. The sequence goes on from JBMSQQ010000058.1 coordinate 3,771, forward strand.
CTTACAAACCCTTCAACAAAGAAGAAGTGCTGCAACTCGTGTTTCTCGGAAAAATGCAGGAATCCACGGTTCCACCCGAAAGCATCAACGATTGGCTGCAAATCAAAAAACAACTCCTGCACATCCTGTTTCTCGAGGAATTGCCCCTGATGGAAGAACCTCAAATGCAAGCTGAAGGCTCAAGCGCACAGGAATCAACATGAAAGAACCATTACACATCAATGGAAATGGCCTCAAAGAATTTTTCCTCGACCTGCGCTCAATGCGCTTCACAGGTGAAGCAAAATTTCATTGCCCTGATTGCACAAAATCGGTTTTTGTCCAAAGTGGCGAGATTACCCATTGCAACTCCACTCTCCTTGACGATCGCCTGGGTGACGTCATCTATCGGGAGGGAAAAATCACCCTCGACCTGCTGGTTGAGTTGGCAGGAAAGGTGAGTGAGAAGTCGCGGTTTGGAGACCTTCTTATCCAGAACGATGTTTTCAATCTGGTCGAACTTTGGGATGCACTCAACAGTCAATCCAAAGCCATTCTCCAATCGCTGGTGTTCCAGGAGCTTCTACAGGTTGAACTCGAGGACTCTGAAAAACTCAAAACACCTGACTTTGGTCTGAGGTTTCGCTGGGACGAGGCAATCAATGAAGCCCTCGAAGAACTTCGGGTTGTCAGAAGATTCGAACGTGCCGCGAGAAAATCGCCTGCACTGACCATCGATGAAAGATACCGTTCATTGGCCAACACAGACTTCCTCAAGGACATTCTGAGCCTCGTGGAGGAGCACAATGACTTTGATGTTGTGGTTGATCAGAAAAGCCCACTGTCCAAAAACTATACAGTCCGGGCCATCTTCCAGATGTACTCAAAGGGCGTGATTACAGACACTTGGGATATATTCTCTCAAGATCTCCTCAAACCGGCCGAAAACGAGTTGCAAGAGGTGGTGAACTCCTCGAGCCGAATCTTCCTGATGATGGAAGAAGTCGCGGATGGGAAAATGGTCAATGGATGGGACGCTGCAGTGAGAAGAGCGCTTCGGATCCTCGAAAGAGAATTTGGTCCCGGAGTCCACTTGATTCCCAAACAGGGATTTTCCGTTCAACATCTTCAAAAAGCCATTGCCTTGAATAGACATCTCAAGACCCGTGCATTGCTGACGCAGGAACATCGTTGGCCGTTGTCGGTTGTTGCACTCATTCAGGAGGGGCTTCACAAAGCACTTCTTTATCTGTTGTTTGAAATTTCGAACGTACGTGGAATGGAGGAGGATGCCAAAAAAATACATGCAGAATTGGTGAATACTCGTGGTTCTTATTTCTCAAGAGTTGCCGAAGCCATTTCCTAAAAGGAGACGATCATGGCAAATCAAGTTGCGGCTCATGGATTCACACTGACACAAGCTTTACGCGAATGCTGCGAAGGAGAATCAACAGAGAAGTTGATGCCCCTGGCGCTGCATAATTTTGGGAGCCGCTGGGCATTGTCTCTCGAAGGCAACGAGCATGTTGCACACCTGACGTGGAATGACGGACCATTTCATGGTGACGTTACAATGAAATCCGACGACATGTACCACAGCATCCATGGAGCAACGAAACGTGCCATGGAGCAGATGAAAAAGGCGCACAGCAAACGCTACGACCACCACAAACCAGTGAAGGGCGTGGCTCAAGCCAGCTGATGCCAAAATGTAAACGACAAAGCCCGGTCAGGCTCGCCTTCGACCGGGCCATTTTTTTACTACCCGAATCAATTTGAACAGAAGGAATCCCAGCAAAAGCACAACAGGCAGGCTGGTGGCTGCCTCGATCGATTTGAGTGGGTGAGTGGCAGCAAGACTCGAGACGACACAACCTGAGGTCACTTGATTTGTATCGCCAGCCTCGATCGCAGCGCTGGCCTGACTGACAAATTCGCGAGCCTTCGCTGGATCTGTGAGCGCGTAGAGCGAATAGACGGCACTCAGCATTCCACTCCCCAGCATGAACACCTTGGAATCCTTGTATGGTGCAAATGCAAAATCCTGATTGGCAAGACTGCCATCAGCGAGTCTCCCGTAAAGCAAATCAAAATTTGCATAGGTGATTAGAATGGAACGAATGTCCCTGGCTGTCAGTCCGCCGCTGACGGCTTTGACAACCGCGGCCAGTCCGGCGACGTGCGGCGAAGCCTGACTCGTGCCACTCTTGGTGTCGGTTGAATTAAATTTTGATTCGGCATTTCCGCCAGGGACAATCGAACGAATGTTCGAGCCTGGCGCACAAATGTCGACCCAATCACCAAAATTGCTGAAACGGCTCTTCAACCTGCGACCGCGGACTTCATTTTCTCCTTGCTTCGGATCACTGCTGCCTGTGGGTTCTGTCGTTCTGCCGTCTCCATCTCCAACGTCGTGGCTTGTTGAGCAGACTGCAACCACGTCGCGATATGCAGCAGGAAACATCGGAATTTCCACATTCTGGTTGCCAGCTGCAGCGACCAGCAGAACATCGTTTGCAATCAGGCGACGAGCCGTGAAAGACAACGCACGACTGGAAAAATACTTGCCGATACTTAAATTGACCACATTGGTCACAAGAAGATCGGGTCGCCCTGGAACCGTAAGATCAAGTATGTAGCCAAGCGCTTGAAGCTGGGAAATATCTGAAATGCCACCATCCATTTCAATCTGGGAATTGGGATCAAACGGCACCGTTTCTCCAAACCTGGGGCACAGCATCGCCTTGCTGGCATCTTCCACACCCTTTGGTGCGACGCATCGCTTGGCGGCCCGGATTGGCAAAATCTTGCAATTGATCGGACACACACCCACAAAACCCGAAGCAGCCGGACCGCCTCCGGCAACAATTCCGGCGACGTGCGTTCCGTGCCCACAATTCGAGGATCCAACTCCCGAACCCTGGGCACACGCAACTCCTGGACCACCGACGTCATTTGAACCTGGAATTACCGCCGGGCCAAGATCGGCGGAACCCTTCGGAATACTCGCGTCCACTCCAATAAAATCGTCAACCCATCCGTTCCCATCGTCGTCGACCTGGGGCTTGCCACCTGCAGCCGGGTCCTCGGCAACATTTCGATACAATCGATTTTCAAGTGCCATGCCGGGCGAGTCGTAAATGTTGTCGACGCCGGTATCAATCACTGCAACAACGGCGGTGTTTCCCTTGCGCATGGCAGGCACCAATTGATCTGCACCAATCAAAGAGGTGTTCCACTGCTTTTCGAAACGAACTGCAAGTTCGTCCTTGTTGGTGGAGGTGTCCTGCTGAACCTGGCTCTCGAGATTGGGTTCAGCAAATTCGACTCCAGCCACAGACTCGAGGCTGCTCCAGAACCAATTCAACAAAAAACCGTTCTTTTCGTCCGCACTGCCGAAATTGGAGATTCTATTTTTCCATGTTGTGCTTCCCATCAGAACACTTTGCAAACCAGGCAGTCCGCCCTTGAACCGAACCTCGGCAAAGCCAAACAGTTCGGCAGGACCCGCACCCGAAGACAACGACCTCTCGAAATTTAGAATTGGAACCACGTGGCTGACCAGTTGCCTTGAAAATTCAAATGCGAACAGTTTGCGATCGATGGAAAGGTCGTCACGATAAACCGCAAGAGCGAGTCCTTCGGCAACTGCGCCTGTCAACATCACTCGGGATTTCAGATCTTGACGCTCCCTGAGCAAGCCAACAATCCAGGATTCGCCATCCCAAATCTTTTTCCATTGGGGATAATTCTGTTGGGTTGGCCAGGTGACTCCGGAAACCTTCTGATCCACCTCATACTGTGCTTTGCGGTCGCCGCAGCCCAGCAACAAAATCAAAACCAATGATGCTTCAAAAAGCCTGCGCATCGTTTTCATTCCGAAAAATATCATCACGATCTCCGCATTTTCCGCTGGATCAACCGCCACAAATTCATTGCTGCAAGAGCCATAAGCAATATGGCCGGTGTACTTCCCATCGCATATGAAAAACGCCCGCCAGCCCGTTCAACAAAGCCAACGGAGCCCACGATACAACCACCTGGCTGATTGGTTTGAAAATTGAAATTTGTCTTGCTTTGCTTTTTCGACTGAATGGCTCCATCCAGATCGAGAAAACCAGCTCCCAGCAGATTGTCGCAAAGCGAGGTGTCGGTGTAGCAAGCCCGATACAATCTCTCGTCGGTTCCCGGAACTCGATTGTAAGACGCATTGTAAAGACTCTCGGAATCTGCACCACTCTTGAGTGACTCAATAATTTGCGCGGCACTCTTCGCGTTTCCATTGAACGACAGCAAATAGCCAATTGCACCTGCGACCAATGGCGTTGCCTGGCTTGTGCCACTCTTGTCGATAAACAGTCCGCCACCGTCGGAAGTCTTTCCTGGCGAGGTCGACACAATGTCCGTTCCAGGTGCACAGATATCGACCCAATCACCAAAATTGCTGAAGGGTGCGCGGCCGTATGCACCTTGGGCATAATCTTCACTCGTGGCACACACTGCAACAACGCTGTCGTAGGCCGCAGGATAACTTGGGGTCTCAGTTCCATCGTTTCCTGCAGCAGCGACAACAACAATATTTTTCCGCTGCAGGTTTCGAATGATATAACTCATCGTCCTCGATGCGAAATATTTTCCGAGACTCAAGTTGACCACGTTCACAAGCAATCGCGATGGATTGTCGGGAGAACGCAAGTTGTAAAGATAAGTCAATGCACGAATCTGTGACGTATCCGAAATTCCACCATCGACCTCATAAGAGGCCAGCGGATCAAACTTCGTCACAGGGCGCACGCACTCTTCTGCATTGCTTGTGTCTGGCTGCACACAGCGATCCGCAACCCGGATGGACAGAATTTTACAACTGGGACAAATTCCCATGGTGCTGAGGTCTCCACCATGCTTGGCCGCGACAATGCCGGCAACATGGCTTCCATGCCCACAATTGGCCGACAATTCATCGTTGGGGCGCAAGGATGGACAACGGTTTCCTGCGCCACCCAAGTCTGCATGCCCTGGCTTTGGATCAACTCCCGTATCGCGACCACATTCGAAAGTTGCATCAATTCCATGAACATCATCGACAAAACAATTGCCGTCGTTGTCGACTCCATCCACCTTTTCAGCAGGATTGACAAACATCTGCTCTTTGAGTTCGGGGTGGGATGAATCAACTCCAGTATCCAGTATGGCAACATTCACCGACGGAAGACTCTGCTTTGACTTCTCGACAAATGAGAAAGCGCTGTCCGCTCTTACCCTTTTCAAAACCGAAACGATCGATGTGTTGTATTTGAATTCAGGAGCCAGACCCAAACCCTCCGCCCCCGGACGACTCGACTTCTTGGGCTTTAGAAATCCAACGAGGTTCGGTTCAACCCAGTCCACAGACCAAGCCTGCGAGACAGTCTTCATCAGAACTGAAATGCCCGTGGAACGATGCAAATCCTGAATTGCAATACTGGCTGCATCAAGGCCAAATTCCGACAACCTGAGGTAGACGGCGCGAACATCCGAGACCTTCAGGAAGTAAAAGCCCAATTGAACGTGTCGTGAGCCTGCAACTTCCCGGCTGGATTCAGATCCTTCTTGAAGAGCGCTTTCTTCGTCCGGGCGCAGTGACTGACGCTCCAAAGACAACATGGCTGCAGATTGGGCGACAACTTCAGTCAACCGGGAATCAGCGAAAAGCTGCTGACCACCCAGCCCGACAATCAGCGCCCTGGCAATCACATTTCTTGCAGATTCAACCTTGATGTCGTGATCTGATTCCACAGACTCCGACATTCCAATGATCAAATGCTTTTTATCCCAATGACGCCACCATTCATCCACGTTGTCGTGGGTTGCAATCTTAATCCTGCCTTTGGAAATCTTTGTCTTGATGTCCAGGCTTGAGTTTGTTCTGCCACAGCTGGGCAGAGACAATGCGAGGAGCAGGGTCATGAGGAAAAATATTTTGCATCTGAAAAACATTCAGAGCCCCTGTTCCACGGATGGTGGATTTCCAGCCGACATCGCGGTTGCACCATGCGAATTCAGTCGCCCCGCCTGTTGCTCTCGCAACAACTGGGTGCGGAAGAGATCAATCTCGTGATAACAGCTTCTTCGTGCTTGACGGACGAAGGCAATATGGTCTTCGGTGGATTGGTCATCGGGAATGTGAGGCGTTTCTTCGCATCGGCGTGTTTCTTGCCAAAGATCCGCGATTGCCGATCGCGCGTGCTCCTTGTTTCCGTAGTCTTCATAAAAGGCACACTTGTAGAGAAGCCCGGAGAGTGCGTAAAATCCGAGGCCGCGAACGTATTCTGCAGATTTTCGACAAAACGAAGGGTCAGGCGCGACAGCTCTTTCTTCATCCATGAGCGCGCGCACCAGTGTTGGTTCCAGAGGTTGACGAGCAAGTGCAGCGTCCAGAGCCTGTTCCAGTAGAGCCTGTGTCGATTTGGATGCGAACTCAGGACTGCCAAGCCCGCGCTGGTTCAATTTTTGTAGAATGGAAAACATCGTGGCGGAAACTTCATACCTGCCGGCAACATGTTGCGCGAGTGCTTGGTGAAGCATTGATTCCGGATTTGCAGGCGAACTCGCATCATCAAAAGAACTCCGATAGCTTGGCAACTCAATTTCCCCGTGGCCCTGCATCGTCGATTGACTCGCCTCAAGAACTCCCAGTCCAAAGACACGGTCGGCAAATGCAACACGAGGAATTTTGAGCAGAGACAAAAGAACGAGTGCCGAAATGGTGCCAAGATAAAATCCTTCCCGCTGAAAGAACTTCAATTTCAGCGTCTGGGGATCGACCCGCCAGTATTTCACCATGCTCATCATCCGAACGTTCAATTTATGCTTCATGACAAGTCCAATTCCGATAAAGGCGCCGGCAATGGCTCCACCGAGGTGGGAAGCCCAATCGATATTAGGTATCAGGAAGGTGATGATGGCGTTGATGACAATCACGGGACCCAACGATGTCCTCGTTTTGATTCCCGTTGTCTCGACAGTGATTTTCTGCTGGTATCTTTCAAGAACGTATAGCGCAAACAAGAGGGCAAAAAGGCTGCTGGAAGCTCCCACCGACAATGACCCACTGAATGAAAAGCTCACCGCATTTCCAAGCAGTCCCCCCAGGACATATGTGACAAAAAGATTACGTGCACCCGTGAGAACCTCAAAAACTCGTCCAAACTGATAGAGCGCAAACATGTTGAACAGAATGTGGGCAGGACTTGCATGAAGAAACATTGGAAAGAAAAGACGCCCGATTTCTCCTTCTGCAATCAATCCGTTTTCTTTCGCACCATATTTCACAAGATTTTCGTAGGTCGGGCCACCTTGATATTGGATCATGATGTAAATGAGCACGTTGATTGCGATAAGCACAAATGTCAAAAATGGAGGCTTTACGGTGATTCCGGCTTCAGTTGAGGTGGGTTCATTTGTCATGCATCAACCCCCAGGATTTCTTCGTAGCCTGAATGAATCCACAGAGTTCCTGCAGTTGCCCATCAAGCCGACTTTCCTTTATTTCGTTTTCAAGAGTTTGAATGAAATAATTCATCGTATTTTTACCACCGCGAACGCCCTGCAGACTCAGGGAATTGTGATTTCCCGATGTCGCCGAAACGGTTGCGTCCAAATTTTCAAGAATGAAACGGCTCGTGACACCGTGGCGACTCCACAACAAACCAAATTGATCGGCCTGGATTTTTCGGAAATTTTCGCTTGTGATTTCGAGGATTCTTCCGTTTTTTTCGATTGTTGGTCCAATGATTGCAGCCAACATGAAATTTGTAAAAAATTTTGCGCGTTCGGTCTGCATGATTTGCGGATCCTCACGCCATTTCAGAAAACCAATGAAGGATTCCTTCACAGATGTACCGCTGCACTGTGTGTGACCGGCAACCTCGCTCAACCATGATGATTGACGAGCGCAGTTGTTTGCAGAGACTTCAGACAATGAACCCCAATAAACCAGGTCGCCGCCGTTCCAGTCGACTTCACAACCAGTTTCCGCTTTTCTGCGCTCGGCCCCGACGAGAAAAATGGCCCGCAGGTAGGAGAAATCTGCACAATCAATGGATATCTTGTTCAAAATATTTGATGACAAGAGGCCGTTGTTGCAAAACACGAACTCAACCTTCCTTCGGCTTTGCAGTTGTCCGATGGCATCATGCCACTGTTCGAACACAGCTTCCGTGTTTTCAGGAGCAACACACAAAAACAACACCAACCTTGATGGCAACTCCATTTGCAATCGATCGATACATTCTTCCGGTGTCCCCATGTCAACCGGAACGTCGAGTGTCTCTGTTTGTCCTGTGGAAGTGGAGCGGACTGTGACCGGCTGTGGCAATGATGAGCGCGACGCCACTCCGAGCTTCATTCGACCCTGGACAAATTGTTCCGTTTTCCGCAATGAATTGGCGAGCAACAGACCCAAGGCTCCGCCACCCACCACCAGGCAATATGTTTTCAGTTCGTCTGGCGGACTCATCACTTTGACAACCCGTTCCTAAAAAGACTCAAGCCCTTTCATAATCTACCGACACCTTAAACAGGGTATCATAAGTTTAGAGGAGCCACTCATGAAACCCTCAAAATCTCACGCCAATTTGTTGCTTGTCGGAGACGACCAGGAACGTGTCAGGCTGATGTCCGAAGCATTGAACCAGGTGATGCCGAGTGCAATCATTCACCGCTGCGGTTCATTGCGTCTTGGCTCGCCGGACGCGCCCGTTCATGGAATCAGTGGACTCATCCTCTGCTGGGAAAACAACCCCATGCAGGACTGGAAGAGCCTGCTCGAGCAGAAGTGCCCGACACACCGAAGTTCCGAAGGGATCATTTGTGATATTTCCAACCAATACGGGGAGCAAATGCTGCGCCGAACTGCGGTCTTGGCTAAAAGTCTTTCCCGTGAAGAAGTGACTTTTCTGGGAGAATTCGGTGTTGGCTGCGTTCAACCACTCTCTTCCACCAAAACCGAATGGCTCAACGAATGCCGCAAGTTTGCTCAGAAAATCGAGCGTCTGATTGCAACCGAGGACGACGATGGCGGAAACCCGGCCGAACAGAGTGTCCGCCGATTTGAACGGGTTCTCGCCCAGTGGTCTCTGCGCAGTGATCAGGAAAAAATGGCGGCATCCGATGATTTGCTGAGAACCCTTGGCGACACCGCTCGCTACTGCGAGCTCATGGCCCGACGGGCACAATTGGACAACGACCTGAAAGCTGCAGAGCAATGGCTGCGTCGTGCCATTGAGAAAAACCCAAACTACCTGCGCGCCCTCCAGCGGCTGGCAGACCACTTTGTTGAACGCGGCCAGTTGCGCGAAGCCTTGGCACTCTATGAAAAACTTCGTCTCAACAATCCCCGACACCCAGGCAGACTCGCGAAAATTGCAGAGTGTCACCTGGCCCTGGGGGAACTCGAAAGAGCCGACAAGGCATTTTCCAAGGCGCTCAGTCTCGACGAGCACTCCATGCAAGCCAGGGAAGACCTGGCGAGGGTGAAACTGGCCATGGGTGACTATGAAGCCGCAAAGCTGCTCCTCGAGCATTGCGGAGATGTCTCCAGAGTCGCATCTTACTTGAATGCTTATGGAATTCAGCTCGTGAGGGCGGGGCGATACGAAGAATCGATCGAACATTACAAAAAAGCCCAAATGGTTTTGCCTACAAACACAAATCGTCATCAAATTCTCTTTAATATTGGGCTAGCTTATGCCAAGTGGGGAAAGCTCAGCGAGGCTCGGCAGTATGCCCAGCTGGCCCTCGCCCGGGAACCCAATTACGAAAAGGCGGCCCAACTGCTCCGAACAGTGGAGGACAGGCTGCCTTAGAAAGGTGTCCATGTCCCACCCGATTTGCTACGAGCTGCGCATCCACATTGATGACAATCACAAAGACTCGCTGGTGGATATCCTCCATGAATTCGACGAAAACAATTTCGTCGAAGGTGCGCTCGATTGCGATGTTGAATTCGAATACGACTATGAACACTTGACCCGCGACTACTACGGCGAACTCGTGCGCCAGGTTCCAGTTATTCTTTACAGTGAAGATTTGTCGCATCTTGAAAATTTGCGGACAAATCTGCTCACTGAAATGAACTCCCGAAACATTCCCATTTCAGAGAAGCAGATTGTGCTGCAACCCATTGCCGATCAGAACTGGCGGGAATCCTGGAAAGCATCATTCAAGCCAATCGATATCGCCAGCAAATTCGCAATTTTGCCACCTTGGGAGAATCCTTCCGACTTTGCCCAGCCGCACAAGATCATCATCGATCCGGGAATGGCTTTTGGCACTGGTCAACATGAAACAACAAAGCTGTGCCTCGAACTTTTGCTTGAGCAAAAATCTGTTCCACAAAAGGTATTCGACGTTGGAACGGGATCCGGAATCCTGGCAATTGCAGCTTCGATGCTGGGAAGCAAAATCATCATCGGCAACGACATTGATGAAAACAGTGTGCACATCGCCCAGGTCAACGCACGCGACAACAAGATCGAAAATACAAGTTTCGTTTCCACCGCGATCGAGGATATCGAGGATCGGGATTTCGACCTGATGTTCGCAAACATCCAGTTGCGACCACTGACCAAAATTTTTGGCGATATCGTTGGACACACACGCCCGGGTGGAACAATCATTGTTTCTGGAATACTCAACACCGAAATTGACGATTTCCGCGAACTGGTGGTTCGTAGCGGAGCAATTGTCAAAAAGGTGGTGAGCCTGGGACATTGGTCGGGGATAGTCTGTGAACGGCCACAAGGCGGCGGCAAACAAATGTGACGTATTGATTGTGGGCGCAGGGCCACTGGGTTGGACCTGCTCACAACTGCTCGCAAAAAGAAATATTCGCACAATCGTGATTGATCCCCGGATCGAAAACACGGATCCCACATGGCTTCGTCGTGGCCTTGGAGTTTTTTGGCCGAGCCTCAACGACCCTCCCACGCGGGCCATCGTGGCACACGGTGAAGCCATGGCGCTTTGGCTTCAAAATCATTGTCGGCAAGGACTGGAGCAGGCGATCAATCTTCTTCCGGGCAGCCATCTTCAACCGGCGTGGTGTTGGAGAATCGGAATTCTCCCTCATGAAATTGAAGAACTCAATCGTGCTTGCGAAATGAATATCGGCATCAAAAAATCAGGTTTCGCCGAGAATTTTTATTTGGAAAATTGCGATTCATTTATTTGGCGCTGGCAAAACAACTCGGTGAAAATTCCAACAGAAAAAAAGCTTTCGACGGGCAAAAAAGCAACTGTTGTGTCCATTTCGGAATCAATGAATGGGTGCGCGACAACGCTCGATACGGGTGAGATTTTGGCATCTGAAATGGTGATTTTTGCAAACGGATACCAGATTTCAGGAATTGAACCGTGGCTTGCCGAGATGCTTGTCCCGATGAGTGATATTGAAACTTTTTGGCAAACAGGAATTGCCTGTTCCGAAAATGAAAAGCCCGTCACATTCAGGACGGCAAGTGGTCACGTGGCAGCCGCCTTGTTGCCCGAAAAAAACAAAGACGGACGTTGGATGTGGACGATTCGCCTTTCAGGACCAAGATTTTTGCTGCCAAGAACCGGAGTTGGAATCGATTTGACTGGAAAACCAGTGGACGATGCACTCACCGGAAAAATCAGGGACTGGCTCAAAACACAATTGCTCCCCACACTGACTGAACGGTTGAATTTCAAGTCGGCGCATTCCATTGAACTCGAACTCAAGAATGCGCGTTTTGGAGTGGACTGCTTACCCTGCGACGAGCTTCCAATCCTGGGCGAGTTGGGTCAATCGGGTCGAATTCTTGCATCCACAGGCTGGCTCGGCTGTGGATGGAGCGCATCAATTCAATCTGCAATCGTTCTTGCTGAAATTATCGAAACCGGGAAATCGACGAAGCTCGCACCGCTGCTGCGACCCAGAAGATGGAGAAGCGGATTGAATGAGGATGGCGTCACCGGCATGACTTGAACATGCGACCTGTTGTTTAGGAAACAACCGCTCTATCCAGCTGAGCTACGGCGACGCGCAGCTCCTGTTTAGCTCAAAAGTCGACGCAGATGCAACGGGCACAACAAACCAATAAATTCAGCCACGTGCGGGGCCCAATTGAGCCCCAGATGGCCCTTTGCGCGAATTGATGCCCTTGTGAATGATGATTTTCTCGCCCTGGACCTTGCCGCGATCGTAATGCTCTCCCAAGACACGTCCACCGGAACGCACGGATGTGAGACGAGGAAAACGGGATTTCACAAATTTTCTGAGACCAGGGTCATTGAACTTGACCAAGGCCGTCGAACTCTCTTCGTCGCAATCCTCGGTGTCTGTTTCAACGCCGTACTCCGCAGATTCCATGCGGTCGATTTCCATCCGTTCCAGTTTTTTACGAAAACCGGCAATCACCCCAGATTGGAACGACAGTTTTGGTGCCGCACCCTTGAGTGCACGTGCACCGCGATAGGAACTCCAAAGAGACTCAGACTGCTGACGCAAAAAACCATAGATATACTCGGCCATCAGCACGTTTTGCTCCGAACCAAGAATCTCCATGGTCTTGTGATTCTGATTCATTTGAGCGTCGTAGAGATCAGAAAAGACGACATCAACGAAATAATAACCTGTCAGAATGCTCGCGATCATTCTTTGAATGCGGTCAATTTTTAGCTTTTTGTGATTGACGACCAATGAAACGTAACGGGTTTTTTTGCGGCTCATCAACCGTTCAAGGTTGTACTTGTGGAAAAGCTCGCGCACACGCGCCATGGCGAGAAATGCTTCATTCTCGTTGCTGGATTCGGCCATGGCCAGAAGCTTTTCCACCTTGCGCAGTATTGCTGCGTCCTCTTCAGGAACCACCGAATTTTCCTGCCAGGTGCGCAGGGGTTCACCGAGATCGAGCCCGGAACCGCGATATTCCTCTGCAACACCGACCGCATCGCAAGCCCGTTGAAAGGGAACTCCATGGCCAGCATCTCCAGCAAGAATTTCACTGACGAATTGATGCGCCATTTCATGTTTGAGTACCCCCACAACATGCTGCCAGTCGTGGGTAAGAATGAGGTTTTTGTTGATGACAATCGTGCGCGTCAGGGGATCCCATTGTCCCCACTGACCCGACATGTCGCGCAGTTCGATAAGAGGTTTGCGCAACTTCAGCCGGTACTGGAACAAAATTGATTCATATTCAGTATAAAGCTGCTTCAGCCAAGCCTCTTCCAAAAATGCAATCACGGGCTTTGTCTTGTTCATCTGTTTGGGAACCTCGATACCAGGAGCCGACCTGCAAACAATAACGCGGTGTCTCTGGCCAACGCAACAATTGAAGAATTCGAGGGCGACTTTTCAGGCAGTTTGAGCGATTTCCGGCATTTGCCCGGAATCGGATTCGGAATTTTCCGGAAGCCCAGGAGTCTTGGCTTCAGACTTTTTGCTGCGTCTCACCATGACCAAAGTCATGTCGTCGACCAGATCGTGGGCCGTACGAAATCCGTTCTTGTTGATACGCAATTGCTCGACAAGAAGTTTTTCCGGAATCTCGATATTTCCCGACGCAACCTTGCGTTTGATCTGTGCCGCCCAACTCGAAACGGTCGCGCGGAGGGGAACCAGTCCGTCGGAATAAAGGACAATCAACTCGTCACCCGTCAGCTTTTCCGTCTTTGCACTCCACGTCGACTCAACGAGGACATCCGAACCCAACCGTTCACCCTGGGTGGTGAAATATCGAAACAACTTGCTGCCAAGGCAGAATATTCCAGGATGTCCTGCAGAACAGAAGGTGATTTCCTCGCGAATCGGATCAAAAAGTGCGAAAATGGCCGTGCAGTTTTCATTTTGCGGAAGCGCCTTCAAACCCATGTGAATTGAGTGCGGTGCCCGGCGAAGCTCTTCCTGTTTGAGCTCGGGGGTTTCTGGAAACTCACCGTTGCGCAACTTCTCACACCACAAACCCCAATGGGAACAAATGACACTTGTAGCGAGCGATGAACCCACGCCATGACCCGTGACGTCGGCAACGCAGGCCGCAAGCAATGTTCGGCCATCGCTGAATTTCAGTTCGCGAATATCGAACCAGTCCCCGGCCAATGCTTCTGCCGGCAGATAAGTGGCACGCCAGACCCATGAATCCGTTGTGGTCTTGAGTTTGGGCAACATGCGGGCTTGCACTTCACGACCAACGTTGAGCTCCTGCTCGATGAGCGCCTTTTCGGCCATGTCGCGGCCAAATGTCAGCATCTTCTTTGCAGTCGAACCGACCTCGAGCAACGCGGCCGTCATGAGGGATGGCATGAGAATCATGATTTTCCAGTCCAGCGGCGACTTGAGACTGGCATCCTTGGTCAGAATCCCGACAAGGTCGCGCACGTTGACCCAACCATGAATCGAAAACGCAGCACAAACCAACGCAAGGCGTGTCACAACCAACGCCACACTCAATCGGCTGTAGGATTCGGGATTGCTGGCCTTGGTTTCAGCTGTTGGAGGGTGCCTGAACCGCTCATAGCCCGCATAAAAAATCACGCAGAATGATGCAGCAATCGAGAGCGAGTCACCCCACAAATCGCTGGTGGTCGAAAAACTGGGATCCAATTTTCCGCCAAGCCCAAACAATCCACCCATGATGCACACAAACAACCAACGATGGGCCAGCTTGATGCGGCGAACGTTCAAACCCACGATGGTGGCCGTGAACAAAACCAGAAATGCAAAACCAAAACCACATGACATCAAATAGAGTATGTTCTCGACCGGTGACAACTGAATGCCGCCATCAATCTTGAATCCGAGAAAATCATGGATAGCCCGCGAAGCTCCGTAGAGTGCCAGGTATGACATCACAATCGAATGGTCGAGAACGATCGCAATGGCAGCCAAAACAACGGGAATACCCAATTGGAATTGCCGCGACAGGTTGGCAGCTTCCTTCTGCATCCAAATCAAGCCGGAGTAGTCTCTGACCTTTTCAGGACGAGACAGCACCGCAGGAACATCGGCGGGTCCGAAGAAAACCAATCCATCGAACAATCGCATCCGGATTTCAATTTTCTTCGAACTCAACAAGTCTTCCCGTGTCAGACTGAACGTTGTGTCAGCCGCAAATCCGAATTGCTTGGTGTATCCGTCAGTCGTTAATACATACGTGGCGCGGTGAACGTTGCGCGGCAAGATCAACACAACCTGGGACTTGTTGGACAACCATTCCAGTTCTGTTTCACCGATATCGATGATCATTTTAACCCAATTCGCCCGGCTTACCTTGCCAAGAGAATTTTTAAGTTCCGGGATGCGTGTTGAGTTGGCCAAAAAAACATCCATGGTCGTATTTTGGGCCGGATCTGTCGCGCAAAGCTCCAACGATTCAGGTCGAACCTTCTCTGGATTCTCACAGTGCCAGAACGACGTCCTGATGTTGCTGAGGTTCAGGATGAATTTCGATTCCTTGAGCATTTCGCGGCTGGCGGAGGCATCGTTTCGAACTCGCTGGTCATTGAAGAGTCGAATAAACATCCAAAGACACAACACCAATGACACATAGAGCACCCCACGAAAAATGTGGTGCTGAATGCGGTGATTGGGAATAATCTTTTGGAGCAGGCCCGAAGCCATACCACCTCCTCAGCGTAGGTTTCGGAAATCCGGCTCGGCACGGATAGGCAAGAAGTTTCACCTGCAACTGATTTTGACCTCAAGTCAAAAATCATTGAAATAAAACAAAAAAACCACGCCCGGAGGCGTGGTCATTTGCGGAAGCTTTTTAGGCATTCTGCAAAGAGAAGATATTATTTCTTCTTCTTCTTGGCTGGTGCAGCCTTCTTCGTTGTGCGAGCGCCCTTCTTGGCGCCTGTCACTTGCTCTTTGAGCGACTTGGCAGCGCGGAATGCGATCTTCTTGGAAGCAGGAATACGGATTTCTTCGCCTGTTTGAGGATTGCGGCCCATGCGAGCAGCGCGCTCCTTAACTTGGAGAATACCAACTTTGTCGATGCGGAGCTTGCGGCCCGAAGCGACTTCGCCTTCAACTGTTGCGAGGAAATCAGCAATGACTTCCTTCGTCACTTTCTTTGGAAGCTGGGTGAACTTGTCTGCAACGGCTGCGACGAGCTGGCTGGTGGAAACAGTTGTATTCTTTGCCATGAAGCGGATCCTTTCCTGAAAGAAACAAATGACAGTTATGACCGAGGGTCACTGACAACCCAAGCATTAATTCGGTTTTTTTACACATGCCTGCCAGAAAATAAACAAGAGGCACTCGCTAAAGTCAAGAGCCACCAACAAAATTTGTATTTTCAAAAATGGGAGTGCATAACTCCACCCACCATCGTAAGCCGGTTTCGGCTAGTCCCACTTTGGTTAAAATAAAAAAAGGAGGCCACCACATGTCGAAGATCATCAGTATCAACGCCAGACAAATCCTTGATTCACGTGGAAATCCGACCGTTGAGGTCGATGTCGTGACAGAAGAGGGAGTGGTCGGAACGGCGAGCGTTCCCTCGGGAGCAAGTACAGGTGAGCACGAAGCTTGCGAACTCCGCGATGGCGACAAGACTCTTTATATGGGCAAGAGCGTTTTGAAGGCAGTCCAGAACGTCCACGACCACATCGCACCCATCCTGGAGGATGAAGTCGACGTCACCGAGCAAATTGCGATCGACCGGCTCATGCTGGAAATCGATGGCACCGCCAACAAGTCCAAACTCGGTGCGAATGCGATTCTCGCCGTGTCGATGGCATGCGCACGGGCTGCCTCCATTGAACTTGGACTTCCCCTCTATCAATACCTGGGCGGCAGTTTCGCTCGCCAACTTCCGGTTCCCCTGATGAACGTCATCAATGGTGGAGCACACGCCGACAACACCGTCGACTTTCAAGAATTCATGCTTGTTCCGCATGGCTTTAAAACCTTTTCACATTCACTCAGGGCCGGCGTTGAAGTATTTCACACGCTCAAAAAAGTTCTCAAGGACAAGGGCCTGAACACTGCCGTAGGCGATGAGGGTGGATTTGCGCCCAACCTGGCAAACAACGAAGAAGCACTCGCGCTTCTTTGCCAAGCTGTCGAAAAGAGCGGCTATAAGCTCGGAGAGCAAATCTCCTTTGCACTTGATGTTGCTGCAAGTTCATTCTTTGCCAGCGGAAAGTACAATCTGGAAGGTGAGGGAAGCCAAAAGAATTCTGATCAAATGATTGAAACTTACTCAACGCTTTCAAAGAAATATCCAATTCTCAGCATTGAAGATGGGTTGGACGAAAATGACTGGTCCGGCTGGAAGAAATTGACGGATGCCATCGGAAGCAACGTCCAATTGGTGGGCGACGATCTGTTTGTGACGAACCCAAAATTGCTGGCACGCGGCATTGAGACACGTACGGCAAATTCGATTCTTATCAAGCTGAATCAAATCGGCACCGTCAGTGAAACCCTCGAAACCATCGAGCTCGCCAAAAAGAATGGCTACACAACCATCATTTCCCACAGAAGCGGCGAAACCGAAGATACCTTCATTGCCGACCTCGCAGTGGCGACAAATGCGGGCCAAATCAAAACCGGTAGTGCATCGCGAACCGACCGCATTGCGAAGTACAATCGCCTGATCCGCATCGAGGAAGAACTTGGCGTCAACAGCTATTTTGAATGGCGCGGCGGCCGTCGCCCATCCTGACACTTCACCTGAACCTTGATTTCCATTCAGCCCCTGATTCCAATCAGGGGCTGGGAGACTCCTTTGATGAACGAGTCATCCGCCAAACCGGACTTTGCAAACTACCAGATTGTCCTGAACGCCTTTCTCGAATTGCGTGGCCACGGAATTGCCGTGTCTTCCCAGGACCTCGAAGTGCTTAAATCTTGGGCTGAAGAGGGGCTCCCCCCGGAACTGATCATCAAGGCTTTGGAAGCTATCGCCCTGGAAAACCAAGAAAAAGGCAAACGACTTGCAAGTTCTCTGAAAACACTGGACCGAAGTGTGCGCCGTGCGGTACGAAATTTTCAGGAATTCTGAGGTGAAACACTGAACATGGCGACGACCCACACGCTGAATCTGGAAGCGGCGTTTGCACAAATGGAAAAGCTCGCGCGCAACCGTGAGCAAACTTCGGAACGATCGGCCGCTGGAACGCAGTCGATTATCGGAAATGTTGAAAAAAGCTTTTCGACCCGAGCCAATGCAAGCGATGACACCACTGAAAGATGTATTTGTGGCCATCATCATCTCGGAATCTATTTGAAGAACTCGGGCAACCGAAGTGAATACTCCATTTGTCCTGCCTGCGATGCTCAACCGAGATGTGAAGAATGCCAAGGAACAGGTCAGTTGAGAAGCTTCAATGTTCTCACCTTGCGGGACGAAATTATTCCTGGCGCATGTTCTTGCCGCACCGGTCGCAAACGTGCCGACCTGCTCAATCGGGCACAGCTCCCCCGTCGTTATCAATCCGCTTCATTTGAAAAGTTGCGCATTGAACACCTCGGGCAGAACCAAGGCCTCATCAGTAAACTCAGCGACTGCCGCGACCGGGTCATGGGATTCTGCGAAGGAGCAGTTCCATTTTTGTCTGGCCACGAACCTGCACCCGACAAGATTTTTCTGACATTGCTCGGGCCTGTGGGAACTGGAAAAACCCTGATGGGCTGCGCAGGACTCAAATGGTTGGTCGAAGAAACAGGCTGCACGGCCCGCTTTGTCGATTTTTTATTTCTCCTGGGTCAGCTGCGGGAATCCTATTCACAAAATTCCTCCGAAGAAAAAATTCTCAAACCCTTGCGGGATGCCGATGTTCTGTTGATTGACGAACTGGGCAAGGGTCGAGCCGAAAAAGCATGGCAAATGGAAAAACTCGATGACCTGCTCAACAGCAGATACAATGAGGGGCGCATCACGATACTGACGACAAATTATTTGCCTCCCGAAGCTGCCTACGACCCTGTGCGCGCAGGATTCAGGACTGCTCCGGCGAATGAATCATTCTGGGAACAATCTTTGCCGGAAAGAATCGGAGCACGGATGTATGATCGGATTGTCGAGTCGTCTGTGTTTGTTGATTTCATAGGTTTGCCGAGCTTCAGAAGAGCTACAGCCGAAGCATTTCTGCAACGACACAAAGCAGAAACAACTAAAGGGTTTTGAGCTCGGTTTTCTTGTAGCTGATCATCGTTCGCTTGGCGTCGAACAAATTCCGGTAACTTTCGTACCTGATGCGCAGCTTCTCTGAATCGGCTCGGGTTTGGGCTATTTGCTCGAGCAGCTGAACATATTCACTGTCGGCTTCAGCCAGGCGCTTGAGTCGACCTTCCGGGATGGACGAAGCATCACCCGCCTCACTCTCGATACGATTCATGATGCGGGCTCGCACAGTGGTTCTGAGCAGCTCCAGGCGCTCCGCGTCACGACGCTTGTCCACATATTCAAGGCCTATCTTGTTGGCGAGCTGAATGATTTCCTCGAGCGACAATTCGCGTTGCCCCTGTGTCTGGTTTGCAGACGGGGATGGCAACTGGCTCGCAGAATGTGGATCGTTTTTTTCCAAGTCGTCCTCTTTTCGGGAGCCGATGGGCGAACAAACCGCAAGGCCCGACAGGCCTCGGGAACTGCAATCAGCTCATGGAAA
>JBMSQQ010000059.1:0-22488 GCA_049423385.1 Silvanigrellaceae bacterium
GTGGTCGGATCGAATTTGAGTGACGACCTGCACGGTTCGCGGCCGGTGGGTTTCTGCTCGGCATAGCGCCCGAGATTCATCCACATGGAAAATCCATGGGTATCTTTTCCGCGTCGCCCCGCGCGGCCAAGCATCTGCATGATTTCACTCGCCGCGTATTTGGTTTCACCGCCCTCACTTGGCCTGGAAAGGTCCGAAATCAACGCACCACGCACGGCAAAGTTCACGCCAAGGGAAATTCCCATGGTGCCCGAGCAGACTTTCAGGAATCCTTCCTTGAGCAAGGTTTCAATCGCAACACGACCGGGCGGAATCAACCCGCTGTGGTGAAAGGCAATGCCATGGCGACGGATCATTCGTTGAAGGTCATGCGGCACGTAATCCCAGCCACTCAAGGTATTGATGCGTTCGTGCAGGGATTTGAGCGATTCTTCGGTTATGGTGTTCTGTAGTCCACGGGACAACGTATGGGCGATGGCCTCAACATCTGCGCGACGACCCGCGTATACGACAACCGGACCCAGGTTCTGTTCCAAAGCAACCCGCACCGGATCGATCAGTTCGTCGAAACGGGCCTTGTCTCGCCTCCGGCGGTTGCCTTTGTCGGCTCTCACTGTCCGGCGAATCAACGCGATTTCTTCCGGCCGCAATGCCAAATCGGGCGCAAAAATCCAACCGTAGCTTGTGTAGATGATGTCGGCGAGCGGAACCGGACGCTTGCTCACACGGATCAACTTGGAGGGTCGCGCAAACAAGACTTCCAGCCACTGTGCGAATTCGTCGGCATTGGGAACCGAGGCTGAAAGCAAAATCACCTGGCTTTCTTTCGGCGTGAGAATCAATGACTCTTCCCACGCACTGCCGCGACTTTCATCCTGCAGGTAATGATATTCGTCGTACACAACCACGCGACGACGCATGTCGGGTTCAACGCCCAAAAGACTGTTGCGATACGTTTCAAGGGTCGAAAGGACGATGGGTGCTCGCAGATTTTCCTTGAAGTCACCGGTGTTGATGCCCACCCTTTCCTTGCCATATTTTTCACAGAACTCGCGATATTTGTCGTTGCTCAGACTCTTCACCGGACTGGTGTAGATAAGCCGCAAACCTTCGCTCAACTTTGCATCCAGGAGCGCTTCAATGACGCGGGTTTTGCCTGCTGATGTGGGTGCATCGACAACCACATTTTGCCCGGCCAAAAGAGCGTCCAGGGCTTCGGCCTGCCATGGGTCGAGCAGCATTCCGGTTTGACTGAACCGCGGCTGATCTGTTGCGACATCTGCTTTCTTTTCGCCAAGCCCGGATTTGTTTTTGTCTTCAACGGCTGGAACCGCTGTGTTTCGCTGTTCGGCTGCAAGTTTGGTGCGGGCCAATGCAAAGCCACGATCGGGAGGACGAACGGCATCACCCACCGTCGGAGCCGCTGCAGTGGCCGCGAGCTTTGTCGCTTCCTGTTTTGCAATTCCGCCGGTTGCTGGTGCTGCAGGCTGCACAGGTGGTGCTTTCAGCGCCTGCTTTTGTTCCATCTTGTAGGAACGGCTGGGGGCAAACTGCGCCATTGAAAAGGGCGTTCCCGCCGCGGATGCAGATGCTGAAGGTGGAGGTGGCTTGAGCGAAGCCTTGCCAGGAGCAAATCCGCCCGCAGCAACTGTTTTTCCAGCAACAGGCCCCGCCTTCTTGGCAGGAACGGGTCCTGCTGGAGTTGGAAGTCCGGCGCCATGGGGCAAAGTGAATTCCCAATCAGAATTCTTAAGCCGTTCACGGAAACGTTCTGCGAGTGCTGCCCAACCTTTGGGGTCGAGGCGTCCGGCCAGGAGTTTTTCAAGCGAATCACGAACCGCCTCGGGGCTGGGAGTTTGAAAACCTCCACCGCCCCAGTTGCCTCGTCCTCCTCCGCGATGATTGTTGAATCGTTCACGCGGTTGGCGTGGTTCACCTCGATCACCGCGCCGACCCGAGCGCTCACCGGAAGACGACGGACGTCCATCTGCCTTGTCGGCGCGCAGGCTGTTGCTTTTGGGCTTGGAACGCGAAGCGTTGCGGCGATTTTTTGGATGTCTGCGTGCCACGTGGGAGTCTCCCCTGAAAGTTGAATCTCAGGGGCACATTTCAACACCCTTGGCGGTCAATGACAAGTGCGACAGCCTCTCCGCCACCAATACACAGTGTGGCCAGGCCGCGTTGCAGGTTTCGAGTGCGCAAAGCATGAACGAGCGTGGTCAGGATTCGGGCTCCACTGGCACCAATCGGGTGACCGATGGCGACTGCTCCGCCGTTCACATTGACCTTTGCGTGCGGAATGTTCAGCTTCTTCATCGCTGCCAAGGTGACAAGTGCAAACGCCTCGTTGATTTCGAAAAGATCGATATCATTGAGGTTTGTTTTCGCGGCTGCGACCGCTCTTTCGATGGCAGTGACAGGTGCAGTGGTGAACCACTTGGGATCCTGGGCGTGGGTTGCATAGCCCGCAATGCGCGCGAGCGGCTTGAGGTTGTATTTCTTCACGGCTTCTTCGGAAGCAAGTACCAGAGCTGCTGCACCGTCGTTGATTTTGGATGCGTTCGCCGCAGTGATGGTCCCTTCTTTGTCGAAGGCCGCACGCAGCGTCGGCATTTTTGCCAAGTCGGATGCATTGGGCTCTTCGTCGCTGTCGACAAGTTGCGTGCCCTTGCCTGCCGGAACTTCGACCGGAACGATTTCATTCTTGAAAGCTCCAGACTCCATTGCCTTGCGGGCGCGAGCATAACTTTCCGCTGCGAACGCATCTTGCTCGGCACGCGAAATCGAATATTCACGCGCACAAGTTTCAGCGCACAAACCCATGTGCATGTTGTTGTACGGGTCCCACAAGCCATCAATGATCATCGAGTCCATGACTTCCTTGTGACCCATGCGGAATCCATCGCGTGCCGTGGGCAAAAGGTAAGGTGCATTGCTCATGCTCTCCTGGCCGCCAGCAATAGCCACTTCGATGTCGTTGAGGCGCAGTGCCTGTGTGGCAAGCATCACACTCTTGAGGCCACTGCCGCAGACCTTGCCGACAGTCAGAGCCTGAATGTGTTGTGGAAGACCTGCATAGATCGCTGCCTGGCGGGCAGGAGCCTGGCCCACGCCCGCGGTCAGAACCTCACCCATCAGGATTTCGTTGATGGCCTCGACCGGAACTCCCGATTCCGCAACGGCCGACTTGACTGCGGCAGCACCCAACCGTGCGGCGCTGATTCCCTTGAGAGCACCCTGAAAGCGACCCACAGGTGTGCGTTTTGCAGCAACAATATAAACGTTCGCCATGATTCTCTCCTTGAAAGCAAAATTCAGGACTTCATTCCCAGTGAAACAACAAATTCAAATTCAGATGGCTGCACAGGTTGTATGGACAATCTTTGGCCTTTGCGCAGCACCATCATATCCTTGAGTGCCGAGTGCTGCTTGAGTTCATCGAGTGTCACGAAGCGGCTGAATGGCCGAGGTCGTCCCACCGTCACACAAAACCAGCGCGGGTTCTCCGGTGTGGATTTCGGATCGAAATATTCCGATTCGGAATTCCACGACGACGGATCCGGTTGCGCCGGCTTCACGACTTCTGCAACTCCGGCAACACCGGAGGGCTCGGCATTGGAGTGATAAAAAAGAACCAGGTCGCCCACCTTCATGTCGTTCATCATGAAGTTGCGTGCCTGGTAGTTTCGCACTCCGTCCCAAAGCTCTGTCTGGCCGGGTCGTTTGACGAGATCTTCAATACTGAAAACATCTGGCTCGGTTTTCATGAGCCAATAACCTGGTCGTGCTGCCGCCACGAATGCATCCCCCGATGAATCAGGGGTGCATCATACGACCCACGGCCGAGCTTGCAACGTTGTGCATGGCCTTGAGGTTGCGTACCGACTGGATACGGTTTTCGGCGTAGCGCTGTGAAGCTTCGTGGGTGGTGACACCGTCGCGCTCGGCGATCTTGAGAATTTGCAGCACAGTTGCACCGATGTTGCGCGCTTCGCTGAGCGCCTTCTCACGATTGTAGCCGATGAGTTCGTTGTAGACGTTGATGAGGCCACCCGCGTTGATAACGTAGTCTGGGCAATAGACGATCTTTTTGTCCTGAAGCATCCTGCCGTGAACTTTTTCGTCCTCGAGCTGGTTGTTTGCGCCGCCGGCAATGATTTGCGCCTTGAGCTGGGGAATGGTTTTGGAATTGAGAATCGCACCCAAAGCGCAAGGAGCGAACACGTCCATGTCGAGCGAATAGAGCTCGGCATCTGTCACGGCAGTCGCTTGATACTTGCTGACCATCTCCTGAACGCGATCGGCATTGATGTCGTTGACAAAAAGCTTCGCGCCTTCCTCGTGGAGGTATTGGCACAAATATTTTCCAACATTGCCCACGCCCTGAACAGCCACCCGAAGACCCTTGAGATCTTTGCGGCCCATGCGGACTTCAACAGCGGCCTTGAGGCCCGAGAAAACGCCGAGTGCAGTCACGGGGCTTGGGTCGCCCGAACCACCCAAAGCAGGCGCAACGCCGGTCACGAATTTGGTTTCCAGACGGACAAAGTTCATGTCGGTCACGTTGGTGTTGACGTCTTCAGCTGTGATGTAGCGTCCTTGAAGCGAGTTCACGAAGCGTCCGAAAGCGCGGAACATGGCTTCATTCTTTTGCTCGGGACGAGCGATGATGACGGCCTTGCCGCCACCCAATGCCAAACCGGCGCAGGCAGCCTTGTAGGTCATTCCGCGGCTCAGGCGCAGAACATCGCGCAGAGCGTCTTCTTCAGAGGTGTAATGCCACAAGCGGGTTCCGCCCAATGCCGGCCCCAGATTGGTGTCGTGGATGCCGATGATGGCACGCAGGCCAGATTGAGGATCGTTGCAGTAAACGATTTGTTCGTGGCCGAGAGTTTCCACATGCGTGAACACGTTGCTCATACTGACTACACCTCTAGCGGATAAGTGTTTTTGGAACGATTCGCCAAAGTACACGATTCCAAAAATCGTGCAAGGACAACAAGTTTTTCATCAAATTCAGCATCTTGGCCGCAGCGCCAAGGTCAACAAGGCGACGTGCGCAATATCGATTGCAGAGGCGCCACGCGACAAATCCGAAAACGGCTTGGCGGTTCCAAGCAAAAGCGGCCCCCAAGCCTCGGCACCTGCAAGCCGTTGGGTGACTTTATAGGCAATATTGCCTGCATCGAGATCGGGAAAGACAAAAACGTTGGCTCTGCCGGCAAGGCGCGATGCGGGATTCTTGCGGAGTGCCACTTCGGGGACCACCGCAGCATCGAACTGAACTTCACCTTCGGAAACCACGTCAGGGTGCTTGATTGAGAATTCGCTCGCAGCCTGCCTGACTTTATGCACATCGGGGTGCTCCGCACTTCCCATGGTCGAGAAACTTAAAAAACCGACCCGTGGTTCACGGCCCGTCCAGCGGGAAAACGCAGAAGCCGACAATTCGGCGATTTGCGTCAACTGGGTTTGGGATGGTTGCGGAACAACGCCTCCGTCCGCATACAGGACCACATCCTCTCCTCCTGCAGTCGGTTCACGCAGCTTGAACAAAAAACACGACGTGATGAGCGGAGCCTGGGCATCCACACCCACCGTGTTGAGTGCAGCGCGAATGACGTGGGCCGTTGTGGCCACAGCGCCTCCGACAACGGCATCCAGTTGTCCCATTTCCAGCATCGCACCGGCGGCAAAGAATGGATCATCAAGCCAGGCAACATGATCTTGCGGAAGAGCCTTGCCCCTTTGATTTGCCCGGCTGCGGATGACCGAATCGGTTTGAGAACGAACCCGGGAAACAACTTCAGGCGACATGAGGGTTGCGTCAACTCCAGCTTCTGCACGAAGCAAACGTGCAGCTTCAACAACACGCGGATCTTCGTGTTCAGGCAAACCCACTCTTGCAGAACGGGAAGACGCAACGAGGTGTTCACGAATTTCGGAAGGTAAATTTGCAAAGAGTTTCATACCGGATTCCTGCGGTGGACGAATTTCCGCAGGCACTTTTCCCAAGGCCGCGGTCAAACTCAGCCGGATGCTAATCCACGGTTGCGCAAATTGCGAGCCTGCTTGATGAGCTCACGCGCCTTTTCGGCATCACTGCTTTCGAGTGCCTCGGCAGCCTTCTCGATGTGCGCGAAAATTTCGTTTTCCCGCTCGTCCAGTCGTTCGAGCATTTCATTGAAACGTCGAGCCACATAATGAATTTCATCCGACGTTCTGAACTTTGCGTGAGCCTTGAAGTCTCCGCGCGAAACCTTTTGGAACTGACGCAGCAGATTGAACAACGGACCGACAATGCGTTGCGTCGAAAGAATGCTGGCAAACATGATTCCAACCAGATTCACGATCAAGGCAAAACCGATGGCAACCAACACAGGAATCGGTAGTCGCTGCCCCTGCCAAATGCCAAAGCTGTAGAAGGAAATGAGAACAATGGCGATCGATGAAACCGTGCACACCAAACCCATGACCAACGCACTGCCGGCAAACTTGAATTGCAGGTCGCGATTGACGATGTAGTTTCTTCTCCACCAGGGCAGGTAGGGACGACGGGGTCCCATCTGAGACTGGGATGATGACGCAGGATCCTGACTCAAAATCGAGTTCGGAGCAGGCTCCCTGCTCTTGTTGGATTCGTCCGTGGCCATGAAAAGTCATCCTCCGCAGTGTTCAACCGCCGCCCACAAGTCCTGTTCCGACCCGTCCGCCTTGGACACACATCGTTTTGCCGTTTCCAGAAATTTTGCCAAATCCGAGCCTGATCTTTCAAGAAGTCGCGCGAAGGGTTCTTGGCGGGCTTCATACACGGAAGCTCCCAAAAATGTTGCATTGTTGAATCGGCCCGGCTGAAAAAATGTTGCGTAATAGGTTCCGCTCACTTTTTCTCCAAATTCCCTCTGGAAGCGCGAGTCGAGCGCTGCAATTTTTTCCTCACGAAGTTTGATAAAAGCAGGGAGCTCGAGCTGCTGCACATCCGACCGAGCGTAAAATTCGTTGAGTTCGACGCGTGCGCTGTTGAGGAAAGCTCCGAACGCCTGGCGAGCCCTCTGCATGCGTTCGTGCTTTTGATGAAAGTCCTGAGCTGCCTTTTCGGTTGATGCAGCAGCGTCTTTGCCGACAGTCTCTGTTGCAAACAACCCGCTGCGTTCCTTGAGGAACATCAACGTTGCATGGCGGGCCACAAATTCAGCAAGATTCTCGTTGAACGTGTACGCATCTGGAACATAGATCGTGCGGTGCAGCGTTTCGTGGAACAAGAGTTCAACAAACGCCAATGCATCATTGCCGTCGATCATCGTCGAATAAATGGGATCGGGAAAATAGCCGAGCAGCGAAAAGGCCTGAACACCACCCAGCACTGTGTCATAGCCCTCTGCCACCATTTCTTTCTGGAAAACTTCGGCTTTCTTGCGATCAAAAAATCCAAGGTAGGGTTGGCGACCAACAATGGGAAACCACCATGTTTTAAGTTTGAGTGCGCGCTTTTCTGCGGCCTGGACGACGTATGTGAGCGCCGGACGATCGAGTGAAACGTAGGACCGATAACTGGACCCGGGTGTCAGGCCGATGCGGTCTTGCGCGTATGCCAACACCTCGGGCACCAACTTCAATTTTTTGAGACGTTCGGGTGTTTCACGGCCTTCCTTCAGAACATCTTCAACAGGCACGCGCCGGGAAATCAGCTTGGCCTGTTCGATGCCTTGGGTCAGGGTATAGCAGCCTGTGAAGAACAGGGATGAAGCCATCATCAGCGACAAGCGCTGCAAGGATGAAGCAATGACACTAGGGCGTGCGCGTTGGCGAAGGGAAGAGTTGTTTGATGACGTTGAGTCGGGAGTCAATGGTTTCTCCGCTGGCTGTGAACTGGAGCAGTGACTCCTGGAAGAAGTACACCATGCCATTGTACCCGAAATCACGAACCATGGCAGTTTGGGCGCGAACCATGTCAATCGGCATGGGCTCGGGCTTGAGACCCGAAAGAACACCAATGATGAGGCTCGCCTTGCCTTTGAGCTTGTCGAGCACCGGACTGCTCAGCTCGCCCTGAAAACGGGCCATGTTGTCCCGGTAAACCTGGACGACAACTTCATCCACCAGTCCTGATTCCACCCACGATGGCCAATCCTGAACGTAATTCTGGAACGACCATGGATAAGGGTTGGGCGAAACGGAGAGCTTGATTCCGGGACGTGCGGCCTTGATGGCCCGGGAAATGCGCGCAACGAATTGCTCCAGCTTTGAAGCTCTCCATGTGAGCCACTCCTGAGCCTCGGGCGCGGGAGTTCCGCTCCGACCGGTTTCCTTTTTATAGAGGGAAAGCGTGAAATCGTCGTAGCCAAAGATATTCTTGAGCGACAGGTGGTCATCGAACTGGACGGCTGGAACTTCGTATTTGACCACAAACTCGACCATCAAAGATTCAAAGAACTGCTGAACCTCGGGATGCATGAAATTCAGGTACGATGTTGATGTTCCATCCTGATCGAAAGTCACCTTGCCGGTGTTGTCGCGCGAGAGCCATTCCGGATGCTGGGAAGCCAACGGGGAATTCGAGGGAATTTTCACGCCCCATTCGAACCAGGGAATGATGTCGAGGTCGTACTGGTTGCCGAGTGCAATCCAGTCTGCCATCGGGTCACGCTTCAGATTGCCCAGGCCATAGCGTCCCGATATTTTCGGGGCACCGTATTTCGCCATTGTTTCGCTTGGATAGAACGTCTCGCCCTTGTTCCAGACAACGGGATACAGGGCGTTCATGTTGAGGTTTGAAATTCTGGAAGCAAGGGATTCCATGTTTCCATACGAATCCATCACGTTCGAATCGACATTGCTGACCCAGACACCGCGCATTTCAGTGCCGCTGGTGACCCTGCGCTTGCGGATTTTGCGCTGTGCGCCCTGGCCGTCGTCGACCGGGGCGGATGCCTTGAATCCAATACGCAACCACTGCTGGCAGCCGGTGGACGTCGCCCCGATTGCCAGCAGTGTTGTTAAAAAGACCAAAAGTGTCGGTAACTTGTTTTTGTGCCTCATGCTGCCCTGAGAGCTGTCTTCCCTGTATGGTGGATAATCTCATACAGGTCGGTACCACGCTCCAGCAAGGCCTTCAAGTTGATACTGACGCGAAGTGCCCGGAGGCCTTGGGCGCCTTGAACTTCGTCGATCAGGTACTCTTCGACATCCTCAAGGACGCACTCCTGGGCTGCCAGGAATGTGAAGTACTCCATGTACTCAACGCGTTCACGCTCCTGGGTGAAGACCACGGCAAGCTTGCCGGGTTGGCTCAGGCGCTCCTGGGTTCCCTTGATGACCGCGCGATCAACGCGACGCTTGAGCATTTCACCACGACCATCGGCACCGCCGTCGACGTGGAATTGTTTGTCGTCGAAGTCGAACTGAACGTTCACGGGCGTGTCCTGGACAACAATCACGTGTGTGAGGTCGAAGGGAACCTTGAGGTTCGGCTTCATGCGCGCCGACTCTGCCGCACATCCGCACATCACCATAAGCTGCCAGAGGCGAAGGTTCTTGAGATAGATTTCGTTGAACTCGCGGCCCTTCACCAACGATTGGCCGATGAGAATCGTGTGCTCCACCGACTCATTGCAATGCTTCTCGAAGTAGTGCGGGAAGATCTTCTGGGCATTGAGTTGTTGTGCCTTCAGGTAATTCGACAGGGTCGAAGTCACTTCGGTCACGCTCGCATCGAATTCGCGACGCCGCAGATAGACGGTTCTCGATTTTTCATCGAGTTGCTTCCAGTAGGCATTGATCTTCTGGATGAGGTTCAGATTCCATCCGCGAACGTGGTTGAACACAGGCTCAACTTCCGACGCAAGGAACTTGCTGGCGGCCGTTTCATCGCCCGCGGTGAGTTGCTCACTGATACGCCCGTCGAGTTTTTCCAAACGGAAGCAGAGTTCACGCAGGAAAGGCATCGGGCGGTTCTCGTACGCCATTTGAAGAACTTCAAGCGCAAGACCAATCTGGGTGCGCAGGTCGTCCTGAACCGCTTTTGAACGCAGCGCCGCCGAGTTGCGGATGGTGCTGAGTGCATAAAGTGGATAGACATCCTGGAAGTAGATGTTCTTCATCTCGAGCGACTTGCTGCCTTCGGCGCGCTCGGATGCGATTTGCGCCTCTTCATGGAAACGCCACTCGACGGTTGGATGAATGGATGTGCATTGTTCGGAGATGATCGACTGCACAGCCTGCTTGACGTCGTCGATGCGGCGCTTGCCGGCAAGGCAAAGCAAAGGCATCAGGTCGAGCAGTTTCTCCGCGACCGCTTCGTTGATGTCGTCCTTCTTTGGAGAAGTCACATCGAAAAAGCCAATGTGCTGGTCGTCGAAGAACAACGGGAAGACAGCGAGTGAGCGTGCACCGTGGTTCAACATGTCGGATTCTATCTTGGAACGATCCGCGCTCGACGCGAGGTCCAGACAAACCATGCTTCTCTGCTGCGTGCGTGCGCGCTCGAGCATGTCGTTTTGCAGAGCGAACAACGAACCTTGTAGATCCTCACGATTGTAGCGTTCAACCGAGACGCCATCTCCAGCTTTGCGCTCCATGCCTCCCGCAAGGCGGGTTCTGGACAAAAGACCACCCACGCTGGAGCTCAATCCCACACTCAAATGTGGCCGGCGGAGAATTTGGCGAATTGCGGTTTCGACTTTGCCCAAAAGAAATCCTGGCTCAACGGAATCGCGATCCGTAAGTGCGCGCTGGATGTCGGTGAATGAGTTTTGGTCGGTGATGTCGTTGCTGCGGTAAAACGCGAAACCGTGGAACTCGAACCAGTTGGGTGGCAGAAGCTCACGCCACTTCTCAACATCATTCACGTCTGCAAGCAGGTCGCGCTTGATTTTTTCGTCGAGAACCTTGGGACCACCCACGTTGACGACGTCGCAGAAGCTTGGCTCCATTGTCACGCTGTGGAAGCGGCTAAGGTTCGTGTTTTTATCCTGGGTTGAAAACGCAACAGGGCGGGTGCCGAGTTCAAGCTCGATGCCATACAGGCGACGCAGGATAGTTGAATAGGCCAATTTGATGCGTTGGTTCAGCCATGCGTCTTCGCCAATCTGACAGGTTGCTGCAAACCGGCCATTCTTGTCGAAAAATGCGTCGAAAAAGGTTTCGGAAACCATGATGGGCTGAACGTGGAACGGCAACACCGCACCACTGCTCTCCGGGTTCTTGAAACCCGATGACCACAGGATGCTCATCATCACCTTGATGAGTGATTCATGCGTTTGAATCACCTTGGAGTCTGTGATGGGTTGTGCGAGTTCGGGCGCACGCTCCAGACGACGCATCACATCGGATGCGATTTTGGAGACGGTCGGTTCTTGCGATGCAACCAAACCCGCCCAATAACGAACCAATGGACCCATGCTCAACACACATTTGAATGGAAATTCCTTGGTATCCTGCATGACACGAAGATGGGGAACCAATCTTGGACCTTGGCCTTGAAACATGGCGTTACCTCACAAGCAGCACGTTGCGCATCTCAAATCGTTGCAAAACAGACTTTCGTTCACGATATTTCTTCGGATCATTCATGAAACAATTGAATTCCTTCGCAGACGTATTTGACACCCTGCAAAATCATTCACACGCCGGAACAACCAACGCCGACAGTACGTATCCAAGGCCAATGCGACCATCGACACAAGGGCCCTTGACTTGAGTCCAACTCCCCGACACCGAAAGTCTTTCGAGCGAAGTTCCAAGCGGAATCTTGCAAAGAATCTTTCCATTCGGAACGTCGCGCAAATTGGTTGGAGTTGGGGAAATTGTTGTCAACTTTTTGCATTCCGCCAAGGGTGGTTGAGTTGGTACAGGAATTGGTTGTCCCGCAGCGGCAACATGCGGACGAAATGGCATCACCGCACCCGCACCATCGGTGGCCAACGCCTGTGCGTTTTTCATTTCCTTGAGGATTTCTGGAATGACTGTCAGCGTCACGTGATAGTTTGTAGGGTCGAGGTCATCGATTTCGGGAATCACGATTCCCACGTCGGCAAGAATTCCCTGATTATCACGTTGACGACTCAACCAAGGCGTGGGCATCCATTTGCGCTTGTAACCTTGTTGATACCAACCCAATGGAATCATGTGCGGGCGCCAGGGCCGGTCTTCGGGGCGATACCAATTGTTGTGATATAGAAGCTGGTGATCATTGCTGTCGATATCGCCAACAAGACTGATATGACCATCGCCCGCTTGCCCGGAACAGTCGGGTCGAAGGCAACCACTGACCAGGGTTCCAACCGGCACGGCACCGCTGAAATACTGCTCGAGCACTTTGGCAATCGCACGTGTCTCGCGCGGGAGCGGAATCACCCACCCTCCCCGCAAACGGGCTGCATTCACCATGTCGGCGAGCAACGGCGAGCTGTAGGACGTGATACCTGCCATTTCAAAAACGCGTGAAACGTTGTTTGCGCACTGTGCCGGCATCGCATAGCGATCAGCCTCGGCTTGTTGTTTCTTCATCCACTCCAGTGCGGCTGCAAAAATGCGTTCACCCGTTGGAGTGATTCTTTCGAAACGATGATTCCGCAACAGTTCAATCCGGTTGAACGAGACGTTCTCAACGTTCAACAGGTCGGAATCTTCGCTGTCTGCGTTGAAGGTTCTTTGCTTGCATGAAAACAACAAGACCAGGGCAAAAACTGCCGCAAGAAACTTGCAGGCAATTCTTGGGAAAACCTCGTTTGTCATTCGAATCAATCGCATCAATTCAAATCTCCCTTGGGGGATTCTAAACATTTTCCGCGCGCGAATCATTGGGAAGATTTTCCTTGTCAGGCAGCAGTCGGCGGCTTTTCAACCCGCCCGGAGTGCACTTTCGACAAATCCGGGCTTGTCCGGTGGAACGTCGACAATTTTCTCCTGAGCTGGCCAGCGGACAATCATCATTGTGACGTCGTCGGCATATTCTTCCTCGCCCCAAAGTGCCTTGGCTTCACTCATGATCTGTTCGCGAACCTCGGTGACCGGCCGTCCTGATGAAAGCAAATCATAGAAGCGCCGTTTGCTGAGCATCTCGTTCTTGGGCCCGTGATTTTCAAGCAATCCATCGGTGTACATGGCAAACAAATCGCCCGCCTCGAGCTGCAGTTTCTTCACCGTGATGCTGCGGTCGAGCGACACTCCCAACGGGTTTCCTGTCGAGGTTTGTGGGGAGATCTTTTTGGTCTTGTTCTTGAACCAGAGCAACGGAGTATGGCCTGCACTGGCGTAGTAGAGCTCGCCCGTTTCCGTGTTCAGCGACACCAGGCACATGGTCATCAGACGCGCGGACTTGCCGACGCTCATGATGGCGCGGTTGAGAATCGAAGCCATGAATTCAAGGCGATCAGTCTCGCCCATTGTATCGCTTGCCTTGACGATGTCCATCACCGTCTGTGCTCCCATAAACGAGCCATAGGCAACTCCGGTCATGATTGCCGCTGGCACCCCGTGACCCGTCACGTCACCCACAAGACCGTGCAGCCATGGAGAGTTGTCGCTTTTGTCGAAGAACAGCCAGTCTCCACCGCAACGTGTTGCTGCCTCGTAATAAAAGTCGAGGTCGGCATTCATTTCGGGTTTGCCGGAAGGCAGCAAAGATGCCTGAACGGCTTCTGCAGTGACGAGTTCGTTTTCGAAATGAACTGTTGCCAACTGTTCTTCCTGGAAGTCGAACATCACCAACGCGTGACCCAGTGCTCCCGACAAAAGGTTCATCAGATGCCGTTCGGTTGTGTTCAGCGAATCTTCAGGAAAGCCATCGAGGAGCAGAAACAATTTGGGTTTGCTGCCCGAAAAGGCCCTGATGATGATTGTGTGGTCCAGGATGGACGCAGGATCGTTCGACATCACGTCGTTGAGATCGATGCCCGACTCGTCCAAGGGTATGATTTTGGGTTCAGGAACCAAAACTCCGGACTTGATATAGTCGAGGAGCCCCTTGCACTCGCCCTTGGCGACATCAAAGACAATGCCCGTTGCGTCCATGTTGCCACTGAAACCGGCGTAACGGCGTACTTCGTTGATGAACAGGCGAATGCATTCTTCACGATTGGCAGACAAAGCCATGTCGTTTGAAATCTTCATCACGAATTCAAGGTTGGAACTGATCTGGCGCAGTTCTGTTTCACGAATCTGCAACCTTTGCGCCATTTGTTGCAAACCGCGGGCCACAAAATTGAGTTCCTCATCGAATTTCACGTTGAAGGTGATGTCGTATTGACCAGCTGAAATTTTGAACATGGCATTTACGATTTCACGGAGTGGACGCAAGAGACCAAGCAAGAGGAAATCAGTGACCAAAATCACCAGCCCAATGAGGCTCAGGGCAAGAATACCTGCAAGACCCGCAAACTTGCGGATGGGTGCATTCAAGGATGCCAACGATGTTTCAACAAAAACAATCACATTCGTTCCGGGAATTTCGCGGAATGAAATGATCCATTGGTTCTTTCCATCTGTATAGCGGGTGAAGCCCTCGCGCAGACCGCTCTTGATGAACTTTTTTGTTCCAGGCCGGGCAGCAAAGTTGCTCGAATTCACGTCGCGCACGTCATACGAACCAAGAAAGATACCAAATGAGTTGGAAATGTAACTTTTTCCATCGATGCCTTCAAAAAGGCGAACGTTGGGATCGAGCTCCGTTCGCCAGATCATTTCTCCCTCGGCTCGGCCAAAAACGTAAACCTTGTCTTTGTAGCGACCTACAAAAATCTGGTCTTCAGCAGGCATCTGGGGAATGTTGTATTGCGCCGCAAGTTTGCTTTCCTCAACTCCTCGGACCTTGATGAGATCCTGTCGCGGCAGATTTGAAAAATAAAGTTTCAGTCTTGTCGCTACTGCACTCGTCTTGAGATAGTGATTTTCGTAAACGTAAGACAACTTGTCGGAACGATAGAGGGTGATTCCCGTCACGAGAATCGCGACAACACTCACGACCAGAATGAATGTCTGTACGAAACTCAATCTGCTCTTGAGGCTGCTGCGATCCCACAAGGCAAAAAAATCGAATACCTTGAACAAGGCCTTCGTTGTAATATTGTCTTTTGCAGGCTTGAGGGCACGTTGGTTCATTGGAAAACCCTCACGCCTTCAAACCATTTGCCATCTTCCGGCAGATAGTCCTCTTCATCCCGCTTGATCGCTCGGATCACGACGGGTGGAGAAGCATAAAGCTCATCATCCGACATTGCCTGGAAAACAAACATCCCTGGCTTGTCGATGGGCACACGCGGGAATCCGGCAGATCCCAGCGACGACCAGTGTGGCTCAAGTTCCTTGCCTTTCCAAAGATATCCCCACAGCTTTCCTGTTTTCGGAAGTTGATCAAACGTCACGGGAATGGATGTTGGAAACTTCGTCGCAATCACTTCAACAAATGGACCAGGAAAGCGCACAGTCAGGGCTTTCGTGTTGCGGACAATCTTCAAGTCCTCATCCGTGATGACATCGGCGGGCCGGTTGGCCGGATCGTTTTCGTCGGCACCCGCCTTTTTGATTGTCGGGTTCTGGATGACACGGGTCGAAAATCGTGCTTCGGTGAGAGGCGATTTGACCTTTTGTTCTGGCGCCTGTCCCAGATCGGCAGAAACACCACCCGAGGTTCTCAATTTTGATGTTTGCGGTACCGTGATTCCCACGTGGAACAAGGATCCTTCCGGCAGTGTCACGATTGAATCCTGTTCCAAAAAAAACAAGACAACCTTTGCTTCGTCATCCACATACACAAGGTCACCGGGATGCAGTTCAATTCCTGCCTTGAGTGGCCACCAGTTGAGCCAGGATGATCGCTTGTAACGTGCTTCTCCTTCAACATCCAGCGCGTAGACCGGGCTGTCGGTGGCAGGAGTGGCAGCCTCTCCGTACGATTCGGCCAGACCTTTTTTCAAAATTTCCCATTTGTTTTTTTGCGTCCTGCTGGTCACAAAGAATGCAAGGAGTGAAAGGAAAACCACTCCCGCGAGAATCTTCTGAAATTGGCTCAGCTGGTTCAGCCACGCAGGATTGAATTTCATGGCGCCTTGTCCTTTTTGAGGATGACGACAATCCTGTCGTTGCCCGGAGAAAAATCTTCTCGTTGTTTTGGTGAAAGATTCTCGCCCAGGACAATGGGCCTGCCATCGGCATAACCAGCACTTGCGACTTTTTTGTGGGGAATTCCTTCTTTTATGAAATACTCAAAAAAGACACCCGCACGCATGGTTGCGAGTTTCAGGGTGCTGAAGTCGGATTGGCCTTTGAGGTTGGCCAGCATCGCCTTCGAAAACTCTGTGTGAACCTCGATTTCGGTGAACGACAATTTTTCAACAACAGCCACTTCAGCAGCCAGTTGCTTGAGGTTGATTTGCCCCTGGGGCGTGAGGTCTGCGGTACCTTTTGCAAAGAACTCCGTGTGGGGAAAGACGAGCTGCATGGGCAAGGGAATGTTTGTTCCGGACAAGTATTTGCTCTTCTTTTTTGCCTCTTCCTTCTTTTCAGCTTCCTTGCCCGCACCACGGGCGAGTTTTACATCTGCCTTTTCCTGGCGTTCGAGCATGAAGCGAATCGCGGCTGCGATTTCTGCACTCTTGTCGCCCCCTGCTTCACCACCCGAGGATGCCAACTGCTTCGCATCCAGGGCGCCGTTGCGTGGACCAATGACGACTCCGTCCTTGTCCTCTTCTTCCTTCAAGAGCTGTGGCTTCTTGTCGCCCTGGAGCGCCTGTTGAACCTCTGCAAATTTCTTTTCGTCGATTTGGGAAATTGAATACATCACGATAAAAAACAGCAGCAGGTTGAAGAGCATGTCATTGAAGCTGTAGAGCCACAATGTGTCGTCGCTTTCGTGTCCGCCGCCACCACCGCCGCCGTCGTCTTGGCTGGCAGCCTTTCTCTTTGGCAAAGGCATTTGCGGCTTTTTTTTCTCAAGAAGCTTCCCTGCCGAACCATCCGCCGGCGAAGAAGTGTTCTTCAGGTTTTCGAAAAAGCCTCGAGCCAAAAATCTTCTCCTGGTTTGGAATTAAATATCAGGCCGCCTTTCCTCCTCCACCAACTCCAAGCACATCCACCCGTTGTTCTTCCTTCAGGTACGAATTCAACTTTTCCTGAACGAAAAGTGGTGCTTCTTTGTTGGCCAGCATCAACACGCCCTGAAGAATGATTTCACGCTCCTTGAGTTCCGCCTTGTCCCTGTGTTCCGAGTTTTCACCCAGGGGCATGATGATAAAGTTCGCAGCCAACAAGCCAATGAGTGTTCCCACCAGTCCCACCGCCATTGATGGCCCGAGGTCACCCGCTTTGAGTTCGCCACCCAGGCGTTGCATCACCGCAATCAGCGACACCACACAGGCAATGATTCCGAAAGCGGGCGGATATTTTGCCAGCGCTTTCAATCCATGCGTTTTTTTGCCGAGATATTGTTTGTGACTTTCAATACGGTCGGTCAGAATCGAATCGATTTGTTCGGGCTTGAAGCGGTCGAGGATCAAACCCACACCTTCCTTGAAAAAAGCTTGCTGGATTGTTCCCAATTGTTGCTCAAGAAGTCGTGGGTCACCATTTGTGACCTTGGCAACCGTGACGATCTCGGTGACGATCTCCTGTTTGCGATCGACACGGCGTTTGAAGCCTTCAAGCATTGCCTTGAAGATGCGTTTGACTTCGTCGAACGTGTTGGCCATGAATGCCATGGCAACCGTGCATCCGACAATCAGCAAAAATCCAGGGATGTCGTTGAAGACCTTGAGGTCCTTCACCGAGTGCTGGATGATATAGAAAGCAAACACCCACGCCAGAATAAAACCAATGATGGTTGAACTCATTGCCGGGCCTCCTTATGCGTCGTGGTTTGCACCCCGATCATGTCATGACGCCTCTGCATCTTCGCCATCACCTCCATCGCCTGCCAGCTCAATAAGACCTTGCTCGCGCATGTCCTTGACCTGCCGGATGAGCGACGCCTGAATCTTTTGACCTTCGAACTCCGCTCTTTTGCGGGCCATCTTGGAGCGCTCGAATTTTTCCAGTTCCTGGCGGATGGCAGCCTGGATCTTGGCCGAAGTGAAGAACTCGTTGATGCGATCATTGAGTTCTTCAGGCAGCGAAACCAGAAGTGTTGCAACGTCCACCGGTTCGAGTTCTGCCAGCAGCTCCGCAAGGGTTTCGTCGTCGAGGCGAAGAACTTCTTCAATCGTCACGACACGGGAACCCACCTGTTGCGAGAGTTGCTTGTCGGCGCGCAATACCTTGCTCACAGCGGTGCGGAATTCCGGACTTGGTGCATCGAGCATGAGCATCAGGTGGTTGGTCACGTCGAACCTGGAATCGCCCCCACTGTCGCTGTTGATTCTGCCCTTCACATCATCGAGTGCCGCTTTCGCGTCGTCTTCACTCATTTCGGTTGCTTCACGCATGGCCTCGAGCAATTCCATGCTGTCGTGATTGCGCACTCCGGGAATGATTCGAGCGCAGCGCTCGGGAGTCAGAAGCACCATCAGACGAGCTGCCTCGGCTGTTCCGGAGTCAGACAAAGCCGCGCTCAGGTCGAGGTCGGTGGCCTTGATCAGGAAGCTCATATCGAGATTGACAAAGTAGCTTGGCTTGCGGCTGATTTCCCGGCCTGCCAATCGATAGAGCTGAAGAACAACCTTGTAAGCCTGGGCCTTTGCCAACGGCTCATACAATGCATTGCCAAGCGCCTCAATTTCCTCTTTCGGAAAAACCTTGAAAATTTCACGAGAGGCGTTGGGACCCACAGCCTCGGCAAAGCCCGCAAATTTGGTTCTTTCTCGCTTGTCTGCAAGCCAGTCCTTCAGAACGCTGAGCATCGGATATCGACTTTGGTTCATCTCGGCGATCAGGCTTTGCGCTTCCTTCTCAAGAGCGATCAGTTCCTCTGATGTTGAGTCACCGGATGATTGCATCCCCTGTTGTTGAAGAGCGCCTGCCCCACCCGCTGAAACGTTGATGGCATCGCCTTGCTGCTTGCCTTGCACTTTGGCGGCCTGGACAATCGACTCACCGATTTTCGCGACGGCAGTCGAGACCTGCATCATGGTTGCGCTCATGTCGGTGCTTGCCGATTTCACTCGCGATGTCTGGATAAGAACGATGACAAGGATTCCAACCAGGCCCAAAAGAACGGCCGGCACCACTGTCAGTGGCAACTCCAAACCGGCGATCAATTTCTTGAACTTGCCAACCGGAGACTTGGAGTCCTCCGTGAGGTCCTTGTTCTTTTGGTTCAGGTCGGCAATCTGTTTCTTGAGGTCATCGATTTCAGTCGAAAGCTTTCGGCGTTCTTCCTCCGCTTTGTTGGTTTTGTCTTGTTCCTCGCGCTGCTTGAGTTTGGCATCATCGGTTGCCTTGAGAGCTTCACGAAGCTGTGTTTGTGCGTCCTGTTCCTTGCGCTTGGCCTCGTTCACTTCGCGTTGCGCATCGCTTTCGCGTCGACGAATGGCTTCTATTTCGCGTTGCAGGCTGTCGATTTGGGATTTGTACTGAAGACTTTCCTTCTCTGCTTTTTCGACTTTCGACTTGGAGCGCCCGGCCGTAAGGTCCTTTTGATTGACGCCAAGTTTGTCTCCACGCTTCGCATTCAAGCGAAGATAGGCAAAAAGTGTATTCTTGAGGTCGGCAACCGAATCCTTGGGATATGTCTGGTCGAGGGTGACCACAACCGAAACGCGCTGCGCGTTGGCAAGAATCTCCAAAGGTGTGAGCGCATTCAAAAGACTGATGAGCGCGTCGTCATTACTGATGCCTTTCGCAAGTGCACCGCGAGACAATTTCGACACGTTCCCACCCGCAGACTGGCGCAGCGTATTGAGTTTTGAGACCGGGAATTCAACCTTCACGGTCGTCAGGAAAGGTGGATCCGTGACTGCCTCGAGCCGCTTTGTGAGTCGCTCTTCCAAATACGCTTCAGCTTCTGCCACCTTCGCATCAAGGGTCTGGCTGAGTGTCGCGCGACCACTCGTTTGTGCCTGGGCCGATGGAACGAGTCCAAGAAAAATATTCAGGGCAATGGCAAACAAAATCACGAATGCAGCCAAACCAGCCGACCTTTGCGAAATCTTGCCGTTTGCAAGCACTTTCGCTGCTGAATTTGATTCACCTTGTGGCAGCTGTTTCATGTTGCCCACCCATATCGTCAGGCGCAGACGGCACGCCATCTGCTTCACCAATCGTCTTCATCGGAAATTTGGAAAAAGTGTTCACTCCCCCGGATGCAAAAAGTGCATCCGATCCACCATGTCTGACGAACTCTTCCCGTTCGCCCTTGGCCCTCCTTCAATCCCACAGGCATAATTGGGTTGCGTGAATGTTTTTGAAATTCAGGATTCGAGTTGAAGAGGTCGTTGCGTTATTTATGGGTGTCTCAAAAATCATCGTACCGGCTGTGTTTTTCCTTCTTGTGGGTTGTGCGAGTGTGAGCATCACAACAAAACCACCTGCTGCCGACGTCATCCTGGCCGTACCAGGCCAAGAGACAGGAAAGCTTCTTGGCAAAACACCACTCCAACAGAATCTTTCTGAAATCACCAAACTCTCGAACCGAAGCACGATTGTTGTGACTCTGAAAAAATCGGGATATCGCAGCCAGAATTTTGTGATTCCGAATCTGGGTGGTGGAAAACTCGAAATCGAAGCCAATCTCTTGCCCATCGGCTCCGACGATTCTGCAGACATCAACATTGCCGTGCGTTACCTTCTTGAAGCGGAAAAATACATTATCGAGAAGAACTTCAAGGAAGCGCTGAAGGCATTGGAGAAGTCTCGAGCGTCGAATCCAAACATCGCAGCGGCATACACTTTTGAAGGCACCATCTACATGTTGCAGAACCAGGTCGAAAAAGCCCGTGAAGCCTTCTACAAGGCACTTGCGCTTGATCCACAGGACGCGGAAGTGCGAGCTTTGTTGGCCGAGACCGGTGGCAACAGCAATTCGGCTCCTGCGGGCAAAGGCAAGGGAAGAGGCAAAAGATGAGGTTTTCCTGTTTCCTGCTGGCGATGCCTTTTTGCTGGACGGCCGCGGCCAAAGCCGAAGTCGTGTCCGCAGTCTCTGCCTCCAGCGGACTGATTCTGGCCAACATTTCCGGTTACCGGGTGGGCCAGGACAGCATCTCCAAGAATTTTGATGCAAAGTGGTTGTCGTTTCGATCGCGAATCCTGGCTGCCGTGGGAGAATTCCAGGTTGGCTTGTCTTCAAAATTCAAGGCGACCCAACTCATGGAAACCCGGACGGGAATTCAATATTACCCATTTTCGTATGGCGCCGATTTCGAGGATTTTCATGAATCCACCATCATGCGTTACTCGTCGTCCCTCAAACCCTACCTGGCAGCCAAGGTGGGCTATGGACGATATCTCATCTCGATTGTCGACGACCTGGGGTCTGCCGAGGTCAGCTCGAACTATTTTTCAGTGGGAGGTGCCTTCGGCACCGTATACCAGTTCTCCCAGAGCGCCGGCCTGGACCTCAACGTTGATGCCTCCATGGCCCTGGGCACCAGCGAGGTCGCCTTCACGGGTATCATCCTAAGACCCCGTTTTGGCTTGCTTCTGTATCTCTGACATTGGTTTCAATTCTGCCCTCAAGTTTCAAGGTCAATTGGACGAACTCACCATTGGAATCCCTTGATTCCATGGGAGAACAACTTGTTGTCGAGAGATCTTCGAAAAGATTGGAGAAATCTCATTGCCGTGACATTTGTGACGGCAGCCGCGGCATTTGCGTTGTTGGCGTCCTGCTCTGGCGGCGTCAAACAAGGCGGAAGTCTGGGCTGGACGGTCGACATTGTTGCTGGTGCAAAACAAATCGCATTGCCCAAACGCCCGTTTGCCAACCCGATTGAGATTTTTGTGAAGGACCCTTCCGGGGCACCCGTGATTGATGCCTCCGTTGAATTCCGCCTCGTGGACGAGAGTCTGATTGGCAAGGAAAACATCACTCCCGATGTTCTGGCCAAAGCGTGGAACACCGAATCCGCCGCGCAAACCTCTTCCGATTCTGCCGTTCGCACCGCTGCCATCGCAGCGGCAAAGGCTGCTGGCAAAGACTCAAAGAAGGCAGAGGCGGACATTGAAGAACGAGTCGGTCGCATCGACCAATTCGAAGCACGAACCGATAGACTTGGACGCGCCAAGGTTTGGGTGATTGCGCCTGTGATGTTCAACCGAACGATAGCGGTGCTTGCCAAAGCGGGTTCCGACATCTCGCAAAGCTATTCGTATGCGATCCTTGCGACGCCAGACCTCAAGGATGGTTCAAATTTGTTCGTCGACACCACCGGAAACAAAAAAGAGGCTGCAGGTGCAGAATTCGACATTACAATTACAATCGTAGACAGCGAAGGTCGCATCGCCTCAAGTTTTGAAGGCCTGAAAAAAATGAAACTCGAGGCGGCGCCTTCAACTTCCTGGGCAGGTTTTGCACCTGAATTTCCTACCGGCGAGTTTGATTGCCAGTTTTCGGGCGGCCGC